>DASQGS010000226.1:0-5833 GCA_035632455.1 Thermoanaerobaculia bacterium
GCGCGTGTCAATATCAATTTTGTTACAATCTGTGTCTAGCGCGCTAAGATATCAGCATCGGGTCCCATCGGTCTCATCAGTCCAATCGGTCGCATCAGTCCCATCGGTCACAGCGAAGGCGCCGTAGAATCAAACCTACCCCGAATCGGTCTGCTGGAGGATCCGTCATGAAGCATCTGAGGCTCTATCCGTTCCTGCTTCTGCTGTCGCTCAACATCGCGCCGTCGATGGCGGCGGACGATGCGGCCGGAATTCTTCACGATCTCTTTCATCGCGAGTGGGAGAGCCGGCTCAAGAGCCATCCGCTGTTCGCGACGTCGGTTGGGCGGCATGAGTACGACGACCGGCTGGCGTCGGTCGATCCGGCGGATCTTGCGCGGGAGGCAGCCACGACGAAGGCGTTTCTTGGCGAGCTTGCGGCCATCGATCGCGCGAAGCTATCCGCCGAGGATCAGATCAACTACGACATGTTCAAGCGCCAGCTCACGGAGCGGATCAAAGCGTGGGAGTTGGGCGAGGAGCAGATTCCGTTTAACGCCGATTCCGGGTTTCATACCGAGTTCTCGCGGCTGCCGGAAACGGTTCCGCTGGCCTCGGTGAAGGATTACGAGAACTATCTCAGCCGCTTGCGGGTGTGGCCGCGCTACGTCGAGCAGCAGATCGGGCAGATGAGGCGCGGGATTCAGCGTGGGTTCACCGTCCCGCGCGCGGTGCTCGATGGATACGACGCCACGATCTCGGCGCACGTCGTCGACGATCCCGCCAGGAGCGTGTTCTGGAAGCCGTTCGAGCGATTCCCGATCTCCGTGCCGGCAAGTGAGCAGGAGCGCCTCCGCCGCGAGGGGAGGGAAGCGGTGATGCAGGGTGCCGTAGCAGGCTACCGCGCGTTCCTGGAGTTCTTCCGCATGGAGTACCTGCCGGGGGCGCGCCAGACGCTGGCGGCCGCCGCGCTTCCCAATGGCGGCGCGTACTATGCCGCGCAGATCCGGCGGTTCACGTCGCTCGATCTGTCGCCGGACGAGATTCACAACATCGGGCTCGCCGAGGTCGGCCGCATCTCCAAGGAAATGGATGCGGTCATGAAGCAGACCGGTTTTCAAGGGGATTTCCCGGCATTCCTCGCATTCCTTCGCAGCGATCCCCGTTTCTATGCCAAGACGCCCGAGGAGCTGCTGTCGCGCGCGGCGTGGATCGCCAAGACGATCGACGGCAAGCTGCCTTCGCTCTTCAAGACCCTTCCTCGGCTTCCATACACGGTGCGGCCTGTGCCCGACTCGATCGCGCCGAAATACACGTCGGGGCGATACGTCGGCGCGCCGCAAGGAAGCACGCAGCCGGGCATCTACTGGGTCAACACGTACAAGCTCGACAGCCGTCCGCTGTATAACCTCGAGGCCTTGACGCTTCATGAGGCGGTACCGGGACATCACCTGCAGATCGCGCTGAGCCGCGAGCTTGCGAATCTGCCCGATTTCAGGCGCTATTCGTATATCTCCGCGTTCGGCGAAGGATGGGGTTTGTACTGCGAATGGCTGGGGCTGGAGGCCGGACTCTACAAGGACCCTTACAGCAACTTCGGACGGCTGACCTATGAGATGTGGCGCGCTTGCAGGCTGGTCGTCGATGCAGGGATCCATTCCAAGGGGTGGACGCGGAAGCAGGCACAGGACTATCTCGCGGCTCATACCGCGCTGCCGCTGCACGAGGTGGAGACTGAGGTCGATCGCTACATTTCGTGGCCCGGCCAGGCTCTCGCATACAAATTGGGAGAGCTGAAGATCAAGGAGCTGCGTTCCCGGGCGGAGAAAGCGCTAGGACCGCGGTTTGACCTGCGCGAATTCCACGACGAGATTCTCGGCAGCGGGTCTGTTCCCTTGGATGTTCTGGAGAAGAACGTGGATCGGTGGATCAAAGAGCAGGGCGCTGCTCGCGCGACGCTCGACTGATGGGACTCATGCGACCTGTGGGACAGATGGGACGTATGTGACAGATCCGAGCGATCACCGATCACGTAGCCCCCTTCCGGTACACTTGACCCGACGACATGCGCAAACTCCTGGCGGCCTTCGTCGCGGCTCTCCTGATCCTGACGGCCGCGCACTCCCAGAGCATCAAGGACGCCGATCTGGAGCGGATCCGCAACGAGATCGTGCGCCTCAAGAAACGCCTGGAGAACGTCCGCAGCCAGACCAGGAGCGCCGAGCAGGATCTCGAGGCCTCGGAGATCGAGCTCGAGATCCGGACCCACGAGCTACAGATCGCGATCGACTTGCAGCAGCGGCTCGAGGACGAGCAACGCGTCATTCAGGAGCAGATCGCGTCGCTCACGCCGAAGATCGAGGAGCAGAAACGCTTTCTCAGGAAACGGCTGGTGGTGCTTTACCGGCTCGGCAGCCTGAGCTACCTGCGCTTGCTGTTGTCGATTGGCGAGCATCGCGACTCGCTCGAAACGATGTCGATGCTCAGCTATCTCGTGGGTCGCGATGCCCGCGCGATCTCGCACTTCGAGGAAGCGCGGCGGCAGTTGAGCCTCCGCACCGCCGAGCTGGCAGACCGCCAGCGTCGCATCGCGGATATGCGACGCGTGGTCGAGGAGCGCCGCACGGCCGTGGCGCGGAGTGCCGCCGAGAAGCAGCATCTCCTGGCCGCGTTGCGCAGTGAGGGGAGCAAGTCGGAGCAGAAGATCGCCGATCTCGAGGAGAGAGCGAAGCGCCTCGAGCGACTGGTCGCGATCCTTGCGGCGAAGACTCCCGCGGCGATGCCGGGCGCCGACGACATCCGCACGTTTCAGGGCGCGCTGAGCTGGCCCGCCGCCGGCAAGGTCGTCGAAAGCTTCGGGCGGCAGCGTAACCCGAAGTTTTCTACCGAGACCATCAGCAACGGACTTAAGATCGCGGCGGCTCCAGGCGTTCCCGTTCAGGCCGTGTTTCAGGGAACAGTTCTTTTCTCGCAGTGGTTCAAAGGCTATGGCAATCTGATCATCCTCGACCACGGCAATCGCGTCTTCTCGCTTTACGGCAACGTCAAGAGCCCGGGCATCAACGTGGGCGACCGCGTCGCGACCGGGCAGGCCATTGCGGGGGTAGGAGAGGGTGAGGACGCTCAGATTGGTTACGTATATTTCGAGATCCGGCAGGACAACCGGCCGGAAGATCCGCAAAAATGGCTGCGCTGATGTTTCGATGACGATGCAAACACGATTGCAACCACGCCTGCAAACACAATGACAAAAAAGAAAATCGCGTTTCTCTCGATCTCCGTCGCGTTGTTGCTGTCGCTCGTCGGCGGCGTGCTCTTCGGCCAGGCCTCGCAGAAGAACAACCTCTACCGCTACCTCAGCATCTTCAGCGAGGTCTTCTCGCTCGTGAGGAGCAACTACGTGGAAGACGTTCCGGCCGACCGTCTGTTGGATGGCGCCTTCGCGGGCGTGACCGACGCCATCGACGAGTTCAGTTACTACGTCCCGCCGTCGCAGATGGCGGCGTACAAGAACTACGTCGAGGCCGAGGATAACGGTGTCGGGCTCATCGTCACTAAGCGCTTCGGATATGCCTTCGTCATCGCCCCGGTGGCCGGCTCGCCGGCGGCGCGCGCGGGCATCGAGCGAGGAGATTTCATCGAGAAGATCGACGGGCAGCCGACGCAGAAAATGTCGGTGTGGCAGGTGAGAAGCGCCCTTCGGGCCAACCGCTCGGTGCACCTGCAGGTTCTCCGAGGCGGTGCCACCAAACGCGATGAGTTCACGATCCAGCAGGAAACGTTCCATCCTCTCGCGCTGACGATGCGGCAGATCGGCGCGGTGGCATACATCAAAGTTCCGTATTTCGAGAAGGGAACTTCCGCGCAGCTCAAGGCGGCGCTGGAGAATGTTCGCAAGAGCGGTACGCGCAAGCTGATCGTCGATCTCCGCGGCAATGCCGGGGGTGATGTCGACGAGGCGATCTCTTCAGCCGATGACCTTCTCGCGGCCGGTCTGATCACGTCGCTGGAAGGGCGGCGGATCGATCCCCGCCGCTGGCAAGCCGATCGCGCGACTGCGTACGACGGCGACGTCGAGGTTCTCACCGACAGCTCGACGGCCTCGGGCGCCGAGATTTTCGCCGCTGCGATCCACGGCAACAACCGCGGCAAGATCGTCGGCGTGACCTCGTACGGCAAGGCCATCGTCCAGAAGTTCATCACCCTACCGAGCGGCGGCGGTGTGTTCATGACCATCGGTCACTACACGACGCCGGAGCTGAAGCCGATCAAGGACGGTGGGATCAAGCCGGACGTCGTGGTCGATCTTTCCTCGCAGGCCATCCGAGATCCGAACACGAAGGGCGAGCAGCCGCGCGAGGATCTGATCCTCAACAAGGCCCTCGCGCTCTTCGGCGAGCAGCCTGAGGCCCTCAAGGCAGCGGCGCTCAAGACCGCGGCTTGAGTCTTGCGTCACTGCCCGGTCGTTATGCCTCTCGCGATGAAGTCCAGATCCGCGAGCCGTCCCGCCTGCAGCGCGATTGCGCCGGGGAGGTCAGCGGCGGCGGAGAACTGCTCGAGAGCGGCCGGTTCGAGGACGCACGCCGAGCTGAAGAGTTTCAGGAGTCGCGCAGGCACCGACAGGGCCACGTCGCTGGCGCAGACGCGCGCTTGGGCCTGAAGGAGTGGATCATCGGAGATCCCTGCCGCGCGAACCAGGGCGACGGCGGTTTCGACTTCGGCGATTGAGATCGCGCACTCGAAGAGGGCGTGCTGCTGGCGGCCGAGCTTCTCGTGAAAGAGGAGATCGAGTGCCGTCGACAGGAACCGCGCCGTTTTCGCCGCGGCCGGTCCGCCCGCATCGGTGAAAGGCTCGACCTTGTCGGCCATCTCACCGTAGTAGCGGCCCTTGCTCCTGACGCTCTCGCGCATCCGGTAGAGTCCGACGATGTTCTGCAGGATTTCCGAGGTGCCCTCGTAGATCCGGAGGATGCGAGCGTCGCGGCGGATCTTCTCCACTTCGAATTCGACGCAGTACCCGTAGCCGCCGAGGGCCTGCACCGCGTTGTCCGCGGCGACATTTCCGATCTCCGTGGCGAAATACTTCGCGATCGCGCCTTCGATCTGCCGGTCCTCCTTGCCGGAGTCGAGCAGATCGGCGACGTACTCGATGTACGCGCGTGCCGCCGCCAGCCGGACGCTGTCGGGCACGAGCAGCTTGTGCGTGAATCCCTGCTTCTCGCAGAGCAGCGTCCCCATCTGCCGGCGCTGCTTCGAGTACGCGATGGCCTTGTTGAGCGACGCGATGCCCGCGCCGAGGCCGAAGGCGGCGACCATGAGGCGCGTATAGCCGAATACCTGGTTGGCCTGCTTCAGCCCTTCGCCTTCCTTCTGTCCGACGAGTTGATCGGCGGGAATGACGACATCCTCGAACAGTACCTGCGCGGTGTCGGAGAGCCGGATTCCGTGCTTGATCTCGTGTTTGCCGGCCGTGAGACCGGGAGTGCCGCGCTCGACGATGAAGAACGAGGGACCTTCCGGCGCCTTGGCGAGCACGGTGTAGAGATCGGCGATCGATCCGTTCGAGATGAATTGCTTGACGCCCGTCAGCGCATAGTGCGTCACGTTTCCGTCTGCATCGGTGATGCGCTTGGCCTGGGTCTGGACGTTCTGGACGTTCGAGCCCGCTTCCGGCTCCGTGACCGCGTACGCGACGATGAGTCCTTCGCTTGCGATGCGTGGCAGCCAGCGCCGCCGCTGGGCCTCGGTGCAGCCGACGCGAATCGGGTCCGTGCCCAGCGCCACCGCCAGCATGGACGTCGCCAATCCGAGGTCGATCTGCGCGAACTCGCACGACAGCCGGTAGATGTCGTAC
>DASQGS010000227.1:0-2974 GCA_035632455.1 Thermoanaerobaculia bacterium
GGATCGCGGATCCAGCCTACAAAGGCCACAACGGGGCGATGGACGGCACTATCGGGTTTCTGGTGAGGAGAAACGACGGCTATTGCTTCGCGGTTCTCGTCAATATGAGACCCGCCGATGACGGGTTTTGCTTCGAGCTCAAAGGGGTTCTTGACTCGATCGTAACGAGCGTAGGCAACTGGCCGGCGTACGACCTGTTCTGAGGACTTTCATCTCATGGCGTGACAGGCTTTGGGTACTTGCTGCCATTGTCCATGTCGGACACGATCAGCCAGCGCCCCGAGGAATCCTTGCGCAGCGTCAGCGTGAACTTCCCGTCGTCCGGCTGGCCGGGTGTGGCTGCGTATCCGCCGATGATGTAGCCGATCGAACCGTCAACGGCGAAATGGAATGCGCGAAGGGACAGAGGGCCGCCGTGGCCGCGGTAGAACTGCTGAATCGCGGCGCGCCCTCTCACGGGAAGGCGGCCGGCGGGAAGGACGAACCCATCGGCGGCGAATAGGGCGGCGATCGCCTCGGCATCGCGGGCACGCCAAGCCTGCTCGTAGTCAGTGAGGACTCGGGCGAGATCCGGCGGAAGCGCGACCGAGGGGAGCGGCTCGGGTGGCGGAGCGGCGAGCGCCGCGCTGAGGAGGAGTGCGGTGGCGACGAGGGCGAGGTGCATGAATGTCTCCTTCGAGTTCGAGTTAGAACTGAGCGTAACGCATCCTGAGCAGAGAAGCGGCGCGCCGGCACTCGGCTGAGTTGCCGGCGATTGCAGATTGCCGCGAGAGCCGTCCGCCGGGCGGGGGCGCCCGGCGGTTGCAGCCGGGACCGCCGCGCTCCCCGCTTGCCGCAGCTTTTCCTGACCACCGACCACTGACCACTGATCACTGGAACCCCTGATCACTGATCCTCCCTTCGCGTAGAATCCCCAGAAATGAGACCACCCGAGATCATCCGGCTCACGCCTGGGAAGCGCGTGCTGTTTCTGACCAAGGATCCCGAGCTGATCCGGCGGCAACTGCAAGGGAAGCTCGATCTGCAGATGAAGGATCTGCGTGTCGAAGATCTGCTCGACGACATCAACACCGACGCCATGACCCCGGCCTGGGTCTGCTTCGATCACAAGCCGGAGGACATCGCCCGCAATGCCTACGCCGGGCTGATCGTCGACGGCCGGCGCCTCTTCGAGCGCGATGCGCTGATGAGAGGGAACTTCGAGGTCATCGTCTCCGGCTACCGCAAGGGCGTCGGCAGCTCGCGCGAGACGGCGACGCAATGCGAGGTCTGGAGCGGCATTCGCATCGCCGTCGCGGCCTCGTTCGCCCCGATCCATGCCGGGAACAACATCAACCAGGGCCTGCTCATGGCCGATCACGCTATGCTCGTGCGCTTGCAGGCCGGCGAGGGCGTGCCGCTCGCCGAGCTCTATCGCAGCCACGATCCGATCACCCAGCTCATCATCCGCGAGGGCGGTCTCTTCCCGTTCGCGAAGGCGGTGACCCGCGGCGAGATCGAGCTGCCGGCTCCGCATACGCGGCCGCGGCCGATGACGATGGGCGAGAAGATCCTGGCCCGGCACATGCTCGGCCGCGGCGCCGATTCCGCGGCCTGCGTCAAGCCGGGCGATGCCGTCGTGGCCACTGTCGACGGAGGCTACACGCACGAGTTCACGACCGCGCAGGTGCACTACTTCCTGACGCAGGAGTACGGGCCGGACTACGCGATCGCGAATCCGCAGAAGTTCGCGGTGTTCGAGGACCACCTCATCTATGCCGACGACGTCGCCCGGATGCGCCCGTTCCTCGACAAGATCGAGACCTTGCGATCGCTTCAGCGAGAGTTTCAGCGGCACACCGGCTGCCGCGATTTCTCGGCGGACGGCAAGGTCTCGCCCGGCATCTGCCACGAAGTGGCGCGCGAGCTGATCGTCGACCCCGGCGACTTCATCCAGGCCACCGACAGCCACACCTGCATGGGCGGTGTCAACAACGCGCTTGCCTGGGGCGTCGGGACGACGGAGTACGCGAACCTCGTGCACTCGGGATTCACGCAGGTCGAGGTCTCGGAGTCGATCCGCTTCGAGCTCGTGGGGCGCTTGGCGGACAACGTCACGGCGAAGGACGTGATGCTGCACATCCTCCTCGAGTATGCGAGGCCGCAGCTCACGCTCGACCGGATCATGGAATTCACCGGGCCGGGCCTGCGCACGCTGTCGATGGACGAGCGGGCCACGCTGGCGAACATGGCCACGGAGTGCTCGGCGCGAACGGCCATCGTCGAGGCCGACGAGAAGACGTTCGAGTGGATCGCGTCGATGCGTCCCGGCGTCGACGTCGCGGCGCTGCGGGCGCGGGTGGTCTCGCCGGATCCCGATGCCGAATACGCGGGCGGCACGCATGTCATCGACCTGGCGAAGATCCGGCCGATGGTTGCGCATCCGGGCGATCCCGATCATGGCGTTCCGTCCGATCCGACGAACGGCGCGCGGATCGACGAGATCGGGGAGATCAAGATCGACATCGCCTACGCCGGGAGCTGCACGGCGGGGAAGGTCGACGATCTGATCTTCTACCACCAGGTGGCGAAGGAAGCGGTCGATGCCGGGCTGCGCGTGGCCGAGGGCGTGAAGTTCTTCATCCAGTTCGGCTCGCAGATGGTGGAAAAGTTTGCGCGCGACAACGGGCTCGTCGATACGTTCGAGCGCGCCGGCGCGATCGTGCTCAATCCGGGCTGCGGCGCCTGCATCGGCTGCGGCCCAGGCGTCTCGGAGACGTCGGACGAGGTGACCGTCAGCGCGATCAATCGCAATTTCAAGGGCCGCAGCGGCCCAGGCAGGCTTTGGCTGGCCTCGCCGCTCACCGTCGCAGCCTCGGCGTTCACGGGACGGATCACCGCGTACACGCCGGGGATGTTCGCGAGGAAGGAAGCGATGGTGTAGGGGGACGGAAAGGGACGAGGGACGAGGGACAACGCGGGATCGTGTCATCCC
>DASQGS010000228.1:0-14821 GCA_035632455.1 Thermoanaerobaculia bacterium
ACGGCGCACGCCGCGCGAGGACTACCACTACATCCCCTTGCGAAGCGGCTGGCAGAGCGACCGCCATCTCCTGGCCGGCCCGGTCAAGCTCTATCAGATGCACGGCCGCAAGGCGCGGCTGCTTCTGCATCCCGCCGTCCATCAGCACGGCACGTTCGTCTACGACCTCGGATTTCGCCGCGACCTGATCACGAATCGCGGTCTTATCGAGGCGATCGACATCCTCTATTGGAACCCGAAGACCAACCGTCCCAAGCGCGGCGCCACGACACCGAGCAACCCCGGCAACCTACGCCGCCTGATCAGCGTGATCCAGCAGCTCGATCTCAACTACGACCTCTACGGGATGACCGCGCTGGAGATCCTCGCCTTGCTCCCGCCCGAGTTCGACGCCTGGCGCTGATATGGCGCATGGTATAACCGCTGCCACTCGGCTCATGCGGACTCTCACAACTCGGCGGGCGGCGTCGTGACTCGCGTTGCGATTACTGGAATCGGTGTCATCGCGCCAGGGGGCTTCGGAATCGACGCGTTTCGAGGGTTCCTGGCCGCGGGCGAGACAGCGACGAGGCCCGTCGATCGATTCGACACCACGGGCCTCCGCGCACACAACGCCGCGGTGGTCGACGGTTTTCAGCCTCGCGATTTCATCGCGCCGATGAAGCTGCGCAGGATGAACATGCTGTCGCGCTTCTCGCTCGCTGCTGCGAAGCTCGCGCTCGCCGACGCCGCCGTCCATGCCGCGACGCTCGCCGCAGGGCCCGCCGGCATCGCGTTCGGAACCGCCTTCGGTCCGGTGCAAACCTCGGTCGACTACCTTCAGGAATACGTCGAGAAAGGCGCCGCGCTGGCTCCGCCGCAGCTCTTCGCCGAGTCGGTGGCCAATGCGCCGGGAAGCCACATCGCCATCGAGCTCGGTTTCCGCGGATTCAACATCACGATCACGCAGCGAGAGTCGTCGGCTGTGGCCGCGGCGATGTACGCCTGCACGCAGATCGTGAAGGGCGTTCCGGCCGCGATGATCGGCGGCGTCGAGGGAGCCAGCGAGATGCTCTTCAGCGTGCTGGACCGCCTCGGTGCTCTGGCGCACGCCGAAGGGGAGACCAGCGAGTGCTCCCGTCCCTTCGATCGCCGGCGCAACGGCATGGTTCTCGGCGAGGGAAGCGCCGTCCTGCTGGCCGAGAACGCGACCGCCGCCGCGGCGCGCGCGAAAATCTACGGCTGGCTCTCCGGCTTCGGGATCGCCCGCGACACCTCGGCATCGACCTCGGATTGGGGCGACGGAGCCGATGCCGTGGCCGCGGCGATGCAACGCGCCGTCGATGACGCCGGGATTGGACTCGACGCCATCGACGCCATCTTCGCGTCGGCAAACTCCAATCGCCGCGCCGATCGCCTGGAGTGGCAGGCCATCGAGGCCCTTTTCGGCGAGCACATCCCGCCGGTCGTCGCCACGAAAGGTCTCTTCGGCGAGTACGCGGCAGGAGGCGCGCTGCCGCTCGTCGCCGCGCTGGTGGCGATCAAGGAGCAAGCGCTGCCGGGCTCGTGCGGATTCGAGGAAGGCGACGAGGGCATGCGGATTCGTGTGACACGCGCTCGCACTCCCTCGAGGCTCCGCCACGTTCTGCTCAACACAGTCTCGGCAGGTGGCGGTATCGTTTGCTGCGTCGTGTCCCGAGATGGAAATGAGTGAGTCGCATGCCTGACCCTAGCGAGCGCTTCGCGGTGCTGATTCCGGCCTTCAACGCCGAGAAGACCCTCGGCGCGGTGATCCGCGGCTGCAAGCAGCAGGTGCCGGACATCATCGTCGTCGACGACGGCTCGCGCGACCGCACCTCGGACGTCGCCGCCGACGAGGGCGCCGTGGCCTTGCGGCATGCGTTGAACTGCGGCAAGGGACGCGCTCTGAAGACCGGCTTCGCCTGGGCACTGGAGCACGGCTTCGACGGCGTGATCGTGGTCGACGCCGACGGCCAGCATCTTCCTTCCGAGATCCCGAAGCTTCTGCGATGCCGCGCCGAGACCGGCGCTGATCTCGTCATCGGAGGGCGCTCGCATCTCTTCGATCAGATGCTTCCTCGCCGGCGGCTCGCGAACCGCTTCTCGACCTGGGCCATCGGACAACTCTCGAGAACCGGGGTCTCCGATTCACAATGCGGATTCCGCGTCTACTCGGCGAAGCTTCTCCGCAGCTTCGAGCTCCGCACCGACGGCTTCGACGCCGAGAGCGAGATCCTCGTCCGCGCCGGCCTCGCGGGGATGAAGGTCGCAACCACGCCGATCGAGATGGGCTTCGTCGACGGCCTCTCGACGAGCCACTTCCGGCCGCTGCGGGACACGCTGCGGATCGCCTGGACGGTCGCACGGGCTCGGTTCTTCTGGCGTTAACGACAGTGAGCTCACGTCATCCTGAGCCTCGCAGACGGCGAAGGATCTCCTTGGCTGAATCGTGAGTCTCGCAAGGGGATCCTTCGGCGCGCTCTACCGCTCCGGGGTTTCGCCGCCTCAGGATGACACCAGCTTCCTCCCCGCTCTGTTAGAATCGCACTGCGCCCATGCAAACGGCCTTCTTCCGGAGATTTGTCCTCTTCGCCGAGCTCGACGACCGCGAGCTCGCGTCGATCGCGGCCGTGGCCAAGAGCCGCCGCTACGCGAAGGACGACGCGATCTTCCACGCCGACGAGAGCGGAGACATCTTCTGCCTGATCAAAGAGGGACAGGTCAAGGTCACCATGATCTCGCCGGAAGGGAAGGAGATCATCCTTTCCATGCTCGGCCCGGGCGACTTCTTTGGAGAGATGGCGCTGCTGGACGACGAGCCGCGCTCGGCCACGGTGATCGCCACCGAGCCGCTGGAGGTGGTCACGATCTGGCGCAGCGACTTTCTGCAGATCCTCAGCGAGAACTTCTCCATCACCAGGAAAGTGCTGGCCGAGCTCTCGCGGCGCCTGCGCAGCGCATCGAACCGCATCGAGTCCCTGGCCACGATGGACGTCTACGGCAGGCTGGCCCGTTTCTTTCTCGACCTCGCTCATAACCAGGGAAAGGTGCTGGAGAACGGTTATGTCGCCGTGACCCGGCCCACGCATCAATCGATCGCCAACATGATCGGGACCTCGCGCGAGACCGTCTCGCGCCTGATTCACGATTTGATGAAGCAGAATCTCCTGCTCTCTGAGGGGAAGACCGTCTACCTCCGCAAAACGGCCATCGACCAATTCAAAGCGGAGGTCTGATTGCGCCAATGGCCCGCGACCAAAGCAAAGCATCCGCCCGGGTGCTGACGATTCCGAATCTCCTGACCCTGCTGCGTCTCCTGATCATCCCCTTCTTCATCGCCGCTTCGCTGCGCGGCAGCTTCAAGACCGCCTTCATTCTTTTCGTGGTGGCCGCGGTGACCGATTCGTTCGACGGTTTCATCGCCCGCAACTTCAACCAGCGCTCACGCCTCGGCGCATTGTTCGATCCAGCCGCGGACAAAGTCATGATGGTCTGCGGCTACCTCTATTACACGATCGGAGACAACGTGGCCGTGCCCATCCCGGTGTGGCTCACGTTCGTCATCCTCCTTCGCGACGTCGGGATCGCCGCCTTCGCCTACCTTCTGTACACCCGGATTCACATAAGCCGCTTCCCGCCGTCCTGGGCCGGGAAGGCCTCAACCATCATTCAGGCCATCACCCTAGCGGTCGTGATCGGCGCAAACGCATTCGCACCGCGCTTAGCTACGGCACTGGACGTTCTCTTCCGGGTCGTGGTAGTGATGACGCTGTATTCCGGATATGGGTATCTGCGGCGGGGAAGGCGGCAACTCGATGAGGTTGCTGCTTTGGAGCTCGGTGGCTTGCCGCCGCTTTCGTCGCCGAAAACGTAACGCATCCTCTGTCTCTGCTGGGCACGCGTGTGCGCAGCTCAACATCCGCGCCATGCACCGCCAGACTGCGCAACTGGACACCCGTGCCCATCCTCATTGCTGGCGCCAAGCCGCGGCGCCCTCCGACGCTTGCACCAACCCACCTCCGACGATCACAATGCAATGGGCAGCGGATGGGCTTCCTGTGTTGCCGCCACCTATTGCAACTAAGTTGGAAGTTAGCCGGCAGAACTCCCAGCCTCCTCGCACGCTCCACCCTTATGGACGGAGGTCCTAATGCTCAGCCTCAAAGTCACCATTTGGGCCTTTGTCGGGTTAATGGGGCTCGCTACGGCCTACCTGGCTTGGATGAATCGTGCGTCTGAGAAGGTGGCAACGAATCTTCCCACCGCGCTTGCAGTGGGCGTCGCGGGAGCCCTCGTCACGCTAGTCTTCGGTCTCCAGCCCGAGTCGCGCAAGCAGACTTTCGCTCTCGAGTACGTTCTCGAGCCCGCTACGGGCCTCCCGTTTTCGTGCGCCTTCGTTCCCGAGAGCCGACGATACACGGATGCCGGTGGGGCCACCGTGTTCCAGGCCTGGCACGTTGCGGCACCCATCCTGCCGGAGATCCGCGAGACCTTCCAGAAGGGTGACGACTCCCAACTCGAGCAGCTCTATCGCCGCGTTTTCCTGAAACAGGTCCTCGAAACGCTCCGGTTCACCTTCATCAAAAGCTGGGACGCTGATCCGTCCCGTTTCTCACTTCCCACCGGGGGAGAAACGACAACCTACGCACCGCGACAGGTGCGTCTCGGCCGGAGTCTGGCTAACGGCGAGGTAGTAGCCATCTTCAACGGCGACTCGCTCCTCGCCTCTGATTTCGTTCCCAAGCTGAACCTGCCACCAAACACGAATCTTCGCGCCACCATCGACAAGCGGACCACGACTATTGTCGCATCAAATCCCTTCGTATCTCTCACGATACACATTGCTGATCGCGGGGTAGCGCGCGGGCTAGGGCTGCTCCGTGAAGTCTGCCGCCTACCGAACGAGGGCTCCGACACTTTTCGTCGTCCTCGCTACGAGGTCACTATCACCGCTGATTTCAACGGTCTGCGGTCGGGTCACCCAGCGATGCCTCTTTACCGGCACTGGGTGGACGTCATTACAGGCGAGCTGGCTCAATTCGATTCGTCAACGCGCTGGGCGGCATTCCGCGACGAGTTCATCCTCTCGTACTCGCGGCGTACCCAAACACCACTCGACGAATTAATGGCAGAGACGATCCAGAAAGCCAAGCAAGCCGCTCGGACGCAGACTCCTTAATGCGCCAGTCGCGCGAAAGCATTTGCCGAGAGCCGCGAGTTTGAGGCCGTCCGGTCCATTCCTACGCCCGGGCACCATGTAACGGCTGCAGTCACGAAAGCTCATAACCATGCCAGAAAAACTCAGAAGGCTCACTGTTGATGGTGCCGTCTACGGCTGGCGCGTAACTCATCGGCATCATCCGGCCACGCCGGACACGCCGAGGGTGTGCGTCGACCAGTTCATGGCCTTCCGCCGAGGGACATCCAGTGCACCTCTGCGGATTATCTTTGCGGCCGGACCCGCGGTCCGGAGTACGTTGAGCGGCACGGCGTTATCAAAGTCGTCATACGCTCCATTACGCTCAACCTGAACCGTCCGAAGACTGCCGCTGCGCTCATCCGGCGCGCCTCGGAGCTTGGATGGCCGGCCAGCGGGCCATTGCTCATCGAAGATGGCTTCGCCTTCGTCGCGGCACTGCCGGCGACAGTCCAAAGCCAGATCGCCGAACCTGGAGTCACCTAGTGGGCTATCGACGTTCTCGAAAGGCAGCAGTCGAGGCGGCTAACTGGAGAGTCTTCAGGTCTCGCTTCCAGCGGCTGATCGAAGCCTCTGGCTTGCCCGGCTTCGTTGCAGACGACCGGGACATGTTCGACGACTTCCTGATGCATGGCTTCATTGATCACCATCGCGTCGCCGCCAATTTCGCTGAGGGCGATCTGACGCCCGATCAGCGCACCGCTTTGAAGTCCCTGGTCACCAAGTACTTTCAGGCCGGCTTCGCAGATCCCGGCCTCTCGCTCTTCTCCGCGCGTGAGGACGACGAGATACGAATGTCCGGAGGGCTCTTGCCTCGGAGCCGGTAGGTTCGGACGCACAAGATCATTCTTGTTCCCTGTGAGCTGGATCACGCGTCTTAACCACAAACGGAGAGACAAGAGCATGGAACTCATTGGACATGCTGGCATCCACGGAGTTGGAACCCTCGGACGAGCAACTCGTCGAGGAGTATTGGCGGTCTTCACAGGAAAGGCGACGAGCGCTGGCCGACGAGCTTTTCACGCGACATTACCAAACCGTCGCGCGCTGGTGCTACCGATTCTCTGGCGACCCGGAATCGGCGGCCGATCTGGCCCAGGAGGTATTCCTCAAGGCGCATCGGCATCTCGATTCGTTCCAGGGCACGTCGCGTTTCTCGACGTGGCTCTACGCCATCGCCCGCAACGAATACCTGAACCGTCTCAGAAAGCGACCGCCGGTCGAGATCCAATCGGACGACGGGCTTGGAGACTTGCCGGCGCTCGAGCCTGGACCGGAAGAGATCGCGACGTCGAGCAGTCGAGCACGCCGCCTGCACGACCTTCTCGCGACGACGCTCGATGAGACGGAGCGCACGGTGTTCACACTTCATTACGGTGACGACATGCCTCTCGACAGCATCACACGCGCACTCAACCTGATGAACGCCAGCGGCGCGAAGGCGTACATCGTGAGCGCGCGGCGCAAACTCGCACGCGCGACACAACGGCTCGCCGCTCGCGGAGAACGCCTATGAACAGCGCGGGTCGTAACGACGACGGCTGGAAGGTCGATCTGCGCGGCACGGCGGAGTGCATCCCGATCGAGCGACTCGTCGAGAGGCTCGCGCCCTTTGAACAGAGCCACCTCGCGACTTGCGCCCGATGTCAAGCGGAGCTGGCCTTGTGGACGCGAATGCAGGAAGAAGAGCGGACACCTGATGAAATGGCCGCGGTGCGGTCGATCAGCGCCGAGGTTCGCCGGCGTCTCGGCTCGTTGCCGTCGAACGTCGTGCCAATACAAGAGAGCAAGGCCAGAAGGCGCGCGCTGCTGCCGGTGTCGCTCGCCGCTGCTGCCGCGCTGGTCGTGGCGGTCGCGATCGGCGTGCTCGTTCAGGATCGTGAGCCCTCGGTCGAGGTCCCGGCCAGTGCCGTCAACACCTATCGCTTCGCCGGGATCGCCGTCATCGCCCCGACCGGAGAAGTCGCGGCAGCGCCGGCGGCCCTGCAGTGGAAACCGGTCGCAGGCGCGACGCTCTACGAAGCGGAAGTGCTCGAAGTCGACCAGACGCTGCTTTGGCATGGATCGACTCACGAACCGCGGATCGCCCTTCCAGCGCAGGTCGTCGCCCAGTTCGTGCCAGGCAAGACGGTTCTGTGGCAGGTCAGAGCACGGCGCGATCAAACAACCATCGCCGACTCCGGCCGTCAGCGCTTTCGATTGAGCAACGCTCATTAGCAGGAGAATCATGATTACAAGCCCCCGCTTCTTTTCTCTCGGCTTCGCAATTTCCATCGCGCTGATCGCCGCTCCCCACGCGGCATTGGCTTCAGGCCCGGGCGGCACACCAGGCAGCTCCGGCCCGACGACGGGACCCGTGGGTGGCGGCCCCGGATCCTCCGGCATCACCTTGTGTTTGTCGAAGGAGGCCACACCTGCCGGCGCGCTCGTACAGATGAAGGTCATTGCTACCGAGCCGAAGCCGATCTCGACAGGCACCGGTTCGTTCAGTCTCGCGGGATTCGACAGCCTCGTCGGGATTGCGGTCTCCCAAGACACAATCGGCACGGCGGTCGTGCGGGGAGACGCACTGGCGGTATCGCTCATCTCGCCTGCAGCGCTGCTCGGGAATTCCCTCGAGTACCCGATCCTGACAGTCGTCGGACACGTTCCGGCGGGAGCGGCGATCGGGACGCAGTTCCCGCTGCTCATCGATCCATCCACTCTGCAGATCCTCGATCCGGCCGGTGTGCCCTATCCCACTTCATTTCAACCGGGGCAAGTGCTCATCAACAGCGGGGTGGCGATCAGCGACGTCTTGCCGGGAAGCGCTGTCGTTCCCGCGGGCAGCACCGTGAGTCTCAGTGGAGTGAATTTCAATCCCGGCACGACGGTGCAGTTCGCCGATGTGGTTCTCTCCAGCGTCCAATACATCAGCCCGAACCGTATCGACGTCACCGTCTCGGCGACGGCAACAATGCACGGGATGAAGATCACGGCGACGAATCCCGATGGATCGACATCCACGTACTTCTCCTACCAGCGGACATATCCGATGTCTCCGAGTGCGGATCCGGTGATGCAGCTCGTCATGCCGCTGCTGCCGCCCAACGAAGTCGCGTCTGCGACGATCAATCTTCCGGCACCTTCCGCAGGCACGACGCTGGGGGTGGCGCTGCAGAACGTCGAGGCGTCGGATGTCGTGGCCACCGTGGAACTGCTCGATGCGGCGTGCAAGTCTCTTGCGAGCACGCAGGTAACCGTGTCCGCGAGCCATTTCGCCGTTCGAGAGCTCGGCGAGCTCTTCGGAGACGCAGCGCTTGTCGCCGCCAGGGTTCGCGTGACGAGTCCGCTACCGATCGAAGTTGCCGGCGTCGCCGCCAATCAGATCAGCGGAACAGCCCAGCCGATCCCGGCGCAGTAAGGATCGTCAGCGGATCGGCGCTGCTGCCGCAGCAGCGCCCGGTCCAAAGCGACGAGATTCCTCCACGGTGGCGTGCACGCCGATCTCCGATTTCGCGCCACCAGCCGCCGTTTGTCGGGCGGATGCCGCACATCTGTGGCTTGTGCCGGCGGCAAAACGGTGGGCGGATACGAGAATCCTGTTCCATCCCGCCGAACGCTGTGTCCAAACAAAGCAGTGCGCGCTTCTCAAAGCTCGCCGCGACCGATCGCAGATAAAGATCGACTTCAAATTTCCCGTAGTTCAATGAGGAGGAGTTTCGATGAAGATTAGGTATGTAGCAATTGCTGTTCTTACGGCCCTTCTGTCATCGGCACATGCCGGTGCTCAGATCGCCGCCGATCTCGTGGCTGCATCTCAGATCCCGGCGGGGAGCTTGTTCGCACCCCACACCCCGTCCGGCGTAATGATTATCGGGCCAAACTTGTGGGTTGGGGATGAGGTTCAAGGGCTACGGCATTACGTGCCGGTCGATCCGAGTAACGCCGACCCGATCAATACCGGCAATCTCATGTTCGATAGCGCTACCGAGTGGTCGATGGGCGGGGGCTCCGCCTGTGTTCCCTGGTGTTCCGTCGGTCAGGTAGCGCAGGATGGCACAACGCGCGCGTACGTCGCTGCCTGGGATCACCCGAAGGGCCAGCCTGGACAATTCGGCGGACCCGGCATTTGGATGGTGCAGTTTCAGAGCGAGTTCGGAAACTTCAGTCCGTTTGCGGGGGCCTCCCCGTTAGCACCCACCTTTGGCCTCGGCGGAGACCTGCCAACCGCAGTGGCTCTCGGGCCTGAGGGCAAGCTCTATGTCGGTTTCCTCAAGAACGGCAACATCAAGCGGATCACGAACCCATCGGTATTGAATCCTACGTCGCAGAACCAGACTGTCGAAAGCGTCGGAGGCACGCCGAATGGGCGGTCCATGCGAGCGATGGCCTTTCTTGGAGCCGACTTATACATGGCCACCGACCAGGGGATGGCGGTGGTCCATCATGCCGCGGCTTGCATTGGCAACCAAGGCGGCTGCGGCAACGCGGTACTGGTACAGGATGGCCATGTCGGTGCCGACCACGTTGGGATTGCGACGGACGCCGCCAGCAAGGTGTACTTCTCGGTCAACGGCGCGGGCACCGTATATCGCTACACGCCGCTCGATGGTCGCGTCGTGCCGGTATCGTCGGGTTTCACCTTTGTCGGCGGGCATACGAACACCCTGACTCTGGACGGGTTCGGGAATCTGTGGATCGGAGACGATACGACCGACGGCACGTTCAACTTCACCGGCCGGCTGTGGCGCATTCCCGCCGCCGCACTCGCCTCCATTCCCTAAAGGCTCCCGGCATGATCAGTAGAAACAGGGTCGGGGCGGGAAGAGAGTTCGATCCAAAATTCAAACAGGAGCGTTTCGGAGGAAAAGATGGAGCACGTGAATCGTACAAGCGCGGCACACAAGAAGTTTTCGCACGGAATTACATCTCTGGCAATCGTTGTGGCGGTGGCTGTTCTTGTGAGCACGGCTGCGGTGGGTCCAGCCCACGCCCAGAGCACGGGAATTCAGCAAAGCCAGCGAATCTTGCAGCCATCCGGAGAGACTGCCGAGCACGACTCGTTCGGGACTGGCGTCGCCATTAGCGGCAACGGTAAGACCATGATTATCGGCGCCTTCAACGCCGATGGGAACGAGGTCGGCGCCGGAGCAGCCTTTATCTTCGACAGGATCGAGGACAACTGGGTCCAGACCGCCAAACTGTTTGCCGCGGACGGACAAGCAGAGCCGGTACCCAGCCCACCGTTTCCTCCCAACGACTTCAGGACCGACGCCTTCGGATCGACCGTTGCGATCAGCGAGGACGGCAACACCGTCATCGCGGGCGCTCCAGGTCACAAGCATAAGGGGTTAGCCGCCGACTCCGGTGCCGTCTACGTCTATCAACGCGTCAACGGGTCGTGGAGTCAGCAGGCTGAGCTGTTTTCGCCAACGCCCAATAGCCAGGACCACTTTGGAGAGGCACCGGATTTCGGAGGTGTGGGAATCAGCGGAAACACCATTGTCGTCACTGACGAGGGCAACGGCTTTTCCTCTCCCGGAGCCGTGGATGTTTTCACACGAACGAACGACACATGGACTCTCTCGACGCGGTTGTTCGTCCCCGACGATCCGTTCTTCCTGCCGTCCAGCCTTGCGTTCGATGGACGCACTCTGGTCGTCGGTTCCGACATCAGCGATGCCCCGACGGCTTCCTTGGCGGGCGTGGTTTACGTGTTTCGGCTCGACGATGGCCAGTGGTCGGCGCCCGTGGCGCTGACGGCGGCAGACGCCAGCTCGGGTGGAACTTTCGGCTTCAGCGTCGGCTTGAGCAACAACACCATTGGCGTCGGCGCCAGCCTCGGACCGGGTGCCACTTCGCAGTCCGGGGCTGCGTACGTCTTTGTGAGGCACGGTGACGCATGGATTCAGAGGGCCAGATTGATCGCGGATGACGGGGCGGACGGGGACAACTTTGGGACCTCCATCAGCGTCAGCGACCAAAGGGTCCTGGTCGGTGCAACAGGCCACACGCCGCCTGCGGGTGCATTCGGTGCGGGCGCTGGCTACGTCTTTCAGCCGAGGGGCGGCACGTGGGCGCAGATCGCCGAGCTTTCCGCGAGTGACGGCATTACCGGCGGTAATTTTGGAGGCAGTGTCGCGGTTCAAAACGGCACACTGCTGATCGGAGCATTCGGCCAGCATCCTCCAGTGGAAGGCTATCCAGGCGGTGAGGCCTACGTTTACCAACTACGGGACAACTAAGAAGAAGGGCAAGCGAGCTTCCTGCCGCGGGGGAGGATCAGTATCCGTCCTCCCCCGCCAGGACCCCGCAAGCCGCCTTACGATCCAAACCGCGATCAATGCGACGACGATGACCAGAAGAGCGATCGCGATCACGGATGTCGACGTCATCGCGCGCGGAATCGGCTGGCTGCCCTCGCCTGTGAGCACGAAGCTGGCCCAGTAATGTGGACTGGCGACCGCCGAGCCGCTGCGGAGGAAACGTAATTTCGCCAGTCGCAACGCTTCAGCGCGGGACGCGCCGTGCTGCAGGTGATAGTAGAAGACCGTCATAAGCGAGACGGTCTCGCGATCGGGCACGCGCCACAGGGTCGTCACCGTGCTCCGCGCCCCGGCAGCGAGAAAGGCGCGGCTGAAGCTCTGAACGCCCTCGCCGCGCAACAGTGGGCCACGCTCAGTGTCGCACGCACTCAGGACCGCGAGCTCCACGCCTTTGAGAGGAAGCGCGTAGGCCTCCTTGAGAAACAGGTAGTCGGCGCCTGAGGACGCGGCATTCCGCGGCGAGAAAAGGATTCGCGACTGCTCCATCGCATTAACGTCTGCGCTTGCGTGCGCGGCGATATGCAGAATGGGGGCGGACCGACTCGTGTCGTAGAGATACACCTTCCGGTCATCGGCGCCGAGGTGCAAAGCTGACCTACCGCCGATCTCTTTGTCGATCGCGCGGATCTCGTCCGCGGACGCCGCGAGCCGCATGCGAACCGACGCCGCTTCGTCGAGCGCCGCCGATCCGAAGTGAGGATCGCCGAACGCCCGCAGCTCGAGTTTCCACGGCGGAGCGATTCTGGTTGGCTCGGCCCCAGCACGGAAAAGCATCGCCGCCGTCGGTGAGTAGCTGACTGCTGCCTCCTCGATCAACAACCGGCGACCGAGCGGCAACAGCTCGAATGGGACGAGGGCGAGCGGACCATCTGCCACGATGATGACATGACGAACGCCCTTTGGCAGCGCCGCCGGAAGAAGGTTCGGCGCGATCTTCGCGGCTGCAGTGCGCCAGTCGTTCGACGGGCCGGCCGCGAGCGTATCGACGAGGTTGCGAATCGCTTCCTGGTTCACGACGATGGCCCTGATGTCGATGCCGTCGCGCGTCACGGCGGCGACCGCCGATCCCAGCGGCGAGCTCCAGCAATCGAGAAGGAGTGCGTTCTCCGGAAGCGCTTTCTGCACCGAGGCCGCGGTGACCGGCGCGGTCAAACCGAGCCGTTCTCGCCACGCTCTGGAGTGGCTGCGCTCGATCAACTCGAACAGCTCGCTCGCGGTCAGACTCTGCAGAGAGACGCTGATTAGCGCGTCATAGACCTCGCGCTTGTCGCTGAAGAAATCGGACTTCAGGGCCGGGACGCGGATGGCCTCGCGGATGGTTTCGATCACTTTGACGGCGCGATGCAGGTGATCGGCAGCCTCGGCAGCGCGGCCGAGCCGCATCTCGGTGCGGCCCAGTCCGTAGAGCGCCTTCCACTGTTCCTCATTCGTACCGAGTGCGTGCGCGGCTTCCACGCAGATCTGGAAATCGGCGCGCGCCGCTTCGAGAGCGCCGGAGCGCAATTCCGACTCGGCTCGGTAAAGCTGTGCCTGCAGCATCTCGCGCCGGTTGGACGCTTTCGTGGCGCGGTCGAGAGCGTCAGAGAAGGTTTGCCGCGCCTCTTCGAGCCGGCCCAGGTCGAGCGCGAGCACGATGCCACGGTTCTTCATCACGCCGAGCTCTCCGTCGACCTGCTGCTCGCGCGCGAAGAGGGCCATCGCGTCGTCGTACATTTTCAACGCCTTGATGGGATCACCGAGGTGGCGATAGAGCACGCCGAGATTCATCAGGATTTGCGCCTGCTCGCGCGGCCGCAGATCGCGGCCGCTTGCCTGCACCTGGCGATATATCCCCAGCGCCTGCTCGTCCCGTCCAAGGCGCTGATCGAGTGTGGCTCTGTTGACGAGAACGATCCGGCGTCGACGCGCCGTCCAGCTTTGGTCGGGATGCGCGGCGGTGATGCCCAACACCGCGTCATAGCTTGCCGACGCATCGGCATAACGGCCGAGAAAAAGGTAGACGTTGGCGAGATTCGTGATCTGCTCGGCGCGTCCCGCATCGTCGTGCACCGCGGAAGATGCCGCGATGGCCTCGCCGAAGGATCGCTCCGCAGCCCGGTAGTCTCCTGCGTAGAGCAACGCGACTCCGGCACGGTTCAGAGCCGCCGACCGATGGCGCTCGTCGCGCTGCCCGGCATAGATCGCAGCCGCCTCGTTGGAGTGCCGCACCGCTGAGACGTAATCGCCTGCATTCGTTTCCAGTCCCGAGAGCGCATCGAGGATCGCGCCCCGCGAGGCGTTCCTCTCCGTCGCCAGCCGCAGCAGCGATTGATACGCGGCCATGGCCTCGGCGCTCTTCCCCGATTGCTCGAGACTGGCCGCGTCTGCAAGCCGTTGGTCGAGTCCGATCGGCGGATTGGCAATCACCGCAGCGAGAGCAACCACGAGTAACGGGAGCGTCACGCGCCAAATCGTATCAGCGAACCACATACCACGGCGATCGACGCGAGCCAATGAACTCGCAATGGACTTCGTGATGTAGCTGACCTGCGTGCCTTGATACCATAGGCCGCGCCGGCCAAACGCCGCGCAGCTCAAACTTCAGGTTGCAGAATCCACGCCGGAGGCACATATGGCGTCAGCTCGTCGCAGCATCCTCTTGCTTTGCTTGGCCCTCCTGGCGATACCGGCGACGGGTCAGCAGGAGGAGCCTCTGGATGGGCCGAAGCGCATCTTCCAGGACGCGCTGCTGGAGCGCCTGGTCGGGACATGGGCGATGGTCGGGGCTGTCCGATCCCGTCCGGCGACGTATTCGCTTCACGCCGAGTGGGTGCTGAACCATCAGTTCCTCAGGCTCGACATGCGCGATGCCGGCGATCCACCTGCGTATCAGGCGACCGTCTACATCGGCTACGACAATACGAGCGAACGTTACGTGGCCCACTGGCTCGATGCCGGCGGCGGCAGGTTCTCGGAGACTCTTGGCTACGGGCAACGCAACGGCAATGCCGTGCTTTTCGTTTTCGAGTACCCGGACGGCCCGTTTCATACGACGTTCACTCTTGATGCCGAGGGGAAGAGTTGGAGCGTACTCATGCAAGACCGGGGCAAAGGCGGTTCGTGGAGGGAGTTCGCGCACTACACGCTTACGCGCCACCCCGCGCATTCCTGAGATGACACATGGGAGTCAAAGAGCTGATACGCAGGTTCATCAAACACGATGCCGCATATGATCAGGACGGTTTGCGGAGCATTCACAATCACGACTTCATGACGGAGCCGGCGTTTCGCCGGGCTTATGAGCGAGGCTGCCGCGCCGGGTCCGACTAAAAGTGGC
>DASQGS010000229.1:0-2080 GCA_035632455.1 Thermoanaerobaculia bacterium
CGGCCCGCGGCGAGTCCCCAGTCTTGCTGCCTAGTGAGGACGCCGTGTCATTAGAAGCCGTGTAGACGGCGAAGGATCTCCCTGGATCGTGGCGGCACAGACAAGAGTGTCTGTGCCACACTTGCTTCGCCGGCTAAGGATGACACAGGGAACTGGCGCTATTTGCATCCGCACGTGACCACGAGCTCGTAGTCGGTCGAGGTGCCGGTTGCTTTGATCGGAGCGGAGGACGTCGTATCGCTGCAAGTCCCGTTCGTGCATTTCGAGCGGCACACCGAGGCGCCGTCCAGGAGCTGGGCGCGGAAGCCTCCCCATGTCTCCGGCGTGCCCCACGAATCGTCCCAGGCGACGGACATGACGTAGAAGCGGCCGTAGAGCGCGAGTCGCACGTGCTCGGCGGTCGCGCTGTGAGCGGCATTTGCGAGCATTGCCTGAATGTCGATCTGCGACGGCAGATCCTCCCCGCACTGATTGTCGAAGCGCAGCCGGCCCGAAAGCTGGTACATCGTGTAGTGGCTCGGCGCGCTCTCCGGCAGCGGAGGCTTCGGCGGCGGCGGCGCGACAACTGGCGCGGGCTGGACGACCGGCTGCGGAGCCGGCTGCGGCGCAGGCGTCGCGCAGGCGGTGACAAGCACCAATGTGGCGGCGAGATAGAGATAACGGTGCATGACTTTCCTCATCGTTTGACCACGCTTCCATCCTTCATTACGAACACTACGTGCTCTGTCGACTTGATGTCCACGAGCGGGTTGCCGCGGACGGCGATGATATCGGCGAGCTTCCCTTTCTCGAGCGTGCCAAGGCGGTCGGCGATGCCGAGGAGATGGGCATCGACGGAGGTCGCCGCGCGGAGGGCCGCGGCGGGCGTCATGCCGAGGCTTGTCATGATCGAGAACTCGCGGGCGTTGATGCCGTGCGGCGAGACCGCGGAGTCGGTGCCGAACGCGATCTTCACGCCGGTCTTGAGTGCGGTGCGGAACATCTCGCTTCGCGCGTCCGCCGCCGCGCGAGCCTTCGACGCGATCGTCGGCGGGAAGGTGTTGATCTTCCCCATGATCCAATCGGTGGCCAGGAGAGTCGGCACGAGGTAGACGCCTTTCTGCGCCATCAACTGCAGCGTCTCGGGCTTGAGGAACGATCCGTGCTCGATCGAATCGACGCCCGCCTGGATGGCCATGCGTCCCGCGGTATCGCCGTGGCAATGCGCGGCGACCTTGCGGCCCCAGTTGTGCGACTCCTCGACGATGGCGTTCATCTCCTCCTGCGAGAGCTCGGGCGCATCGACGGGATCGGAGAGCGAGAGCACGCCGCCGGAGGGCATGAACTTGATGACGTCCGCTCCATACTTGATCTGATAGCGCACCGCGGCGCGGCACTCCGCGGCGCCGTTGCAGACGCCGTCGATCGTCCCGCGCTGGCTCGTGCGGGTAGGCGGAATCGGATCGCCGTCGCCGTGACCGCCTGTCGCGCCGATGGCGTGGACGGCCACGAGCAGCCGCGGGCCCGGGACGATGCCGGCGTTGATGGCGTTGCGCAGGCCGACGTCGACGTAGTCCTGCGCTCCAACTACGCGAAGCGTGGTGAACCCCGCGTCGAGCGTGCGCTTCGCGTACATCGACGCGTAGTGCGCCTGCTCCGCCGGCTGGCGCATGGTGGTCGTGAAGAAGTCCTGGTACCAATTCTCCGACGATTCCTCGGTGATGTGAGTGTGTGCATCGATGAAGCCCGGCAGCAAGGTCGCGTCACCCAGATCGATCACCTCGGCGTTCGGCGGGATGGCGAGATTGCCGCCCACGGCGCGGATGCGATTGCCCTCGACGAGGACCGCGCCGTTCTGAATCAGCGTGTCCGACGTGCCATCGAAAAGCCGCGCCGCCTTCAGCACGATCGCCTTCGGCGCCGGCGCCGACTGCCCGAACGCAAGCGTAGCGAGTAGAGGAAGCATGAGCCCGATCAGTTTCTTCATGGGTGGGAAAGGTAGCAGGAAAATGTTGAATGTTGAATGGGTGTCATCCTGAGCCGGCATAGCCGCACGCCGGCTCAGGATGACACCAGCATAGCCGCACGCCCCGCCCGAGTT
>DASQGS010000230.1:0-2165 GCA_035632455.1 Thermoanaerobaculia bacterium
GGAATCGCTGTTGGCGTAGACGCGCGTCTCGGTCGTGACGTTCGATCCGCCTCGGCCGTCCGGCGTCACATAGAAATTCATGACCGCGAGGACGAAGCCCGGCGGGAGCGCTTTCTTGAACACCTCGGGCGTGAGCCGGCCGCGCATGCCCGGCGGCGCAGCGATCACGACGCCGATCACGAGCTCCCGTGGAGGATCGTCCGCGAGGCGGATGAATCCGCCGCGCAGCGCGACGTCGATCAGCGGCTCGCGCTTCGCTGGGTTCAGGATGCCCTCACGCAACGGGCGGCCGAACCGCCGGATCCACGTGAGCGTGCTGAACAGGAAGATCTCGTCCGCCCGGACTGCGCGGATGGCCTCGAACACGCGGTCGGGCGGGGCAGCGATCGCGATCTCATGCTGCTCGTTGAATTGCCAGACCGGCGCGAATTCATCGAGATGACTGAGCGGCGGCTGGGCGCGTTTCTCCGATGCCGGAAGCAGAAGACCAGCGACGGCAATGAGTACGCCGCCAGCCACGACCGCGGCCGCCCGTGCGCGCGTCGGTATCCACAGCCGCTTCAACGGAATGATGACCGCGACGGCGCCGAGGAAGGCGATGGCCAGGCCGGTGTAGACGATGAGAGAGCCGAACATTCTCAGTAGATCGGGAACCTGTCGCAGAGCTCCTTCACGCCCTTCTTCACGTCTGCGATCACGGCCGGATCGCCTTTGGCGTCGAGGACGCGGGCAATCAGTTCCGCGATCCGCTTCATCTCCGGCTCGCGAAGGCCGCGCGTGGTCACGGCCGGAGTACCGATGCGAAGGCCCGAGGCCACCATCGGCTTCTGCGTGTCGAACGGGATCGTGTTCTTGTTGACGGTGATGTTCGCCGCCTCGAGGATGTTCTGCCCATCCTTGCCGGTGATCCCTTTCGAGAAGACGTCGGTGAGGAAGACGTGATTGTCGGTGCCGCCTGAGACGATGCGGAAGCCGGTGCCCGCGACCGCGGCGGCGAGCGCCTTGGCATTGCGGACGATCTGCGTTTGATATTCCTTGAACTCCGGCGTCAGCGCCTCTTTGAACGCCACGGCCTTCGCCGCGATGATGTGCACGAGCGGACCGCCTTGTACGCCCGGGAAAACGGAGCGATCGAGATCCTTGGCGTATTTCTCCTTGCAGAGCACGAGGCCGGCGCGCGGTCCGCGCAGAGTCTTGTGCGTGGTCGTGGTGACGAAGTCGGCGTAGGGAACCGGCGAGGGATGGTTGCCGGTGACGACGAGGCCGGCGATGTGGGCGATGTCGGCCATCATCAGGGCGCCGCTCTTGTCGCAGATCTCGCGAATGCGCTTGAAGTCGATGACTCGCGAATACGCCGAGGCGCCGCAGATGATCAGCCGCGGCTGGTGCTCCAGGGCCAGACTCTCCATCTCGTCGTAATCGATGAGCTCGTTGTCTTTGCGCACGTGATAGGCGACGACCTTGAAGTCGCGGCCGCTGTAGGAGAGGGGATGGCCGTGGGTGAGGTGGCCGCCGTGAGAGAGGTCCATGCCCATGATGGTGTCGTTCGGCTTGAGGACGGTGAAGTAGACCGACATGTTGGCCTGGGAGCCGGAGTGGGGCTGGACGTTCGCGTGCTCTGCGCCGAAAAGTAGTTTGGCGCGATCGATGGCGATGGATTCAACGACGTCGGTGGGGCCGCAGCCGCCGTAGTAGCGCTTGCCGGGATAGCCCTCGGCGTACTTGTTCGTGAACACCGAGCCGGCCGCGGTGAGCACGGCCTTCGAGACATGGTTCTCCGAGGCGATCAGCTCCAGCGTGTCGTTCTGCCGCGCCGTCTCCACGCGGATGGCCTCGGCGATCTCCGGGTCGACCTCGGCGATCGGCCGATGCAGAAACTCGTGCCCCATCGCCGCGTGTGCCTCTTCTTTGATCATCGACATGACGTGGTCTCCATTCGTGCGCCTATGGCGCGGCGATCTTACTACGGGCCCACGCGCCGCGCGTTCGTGTCATCCTGAGCCGGCGGCACCCCGAAGGGGTAGAGCGCGGCGAGGGTTTTGATCGGATAGTGAGTCGAGAAGTTGTCGCGGAAGTAGAACAACGTCCGCGAGGCGACGGCCGCAGAGCCCGCAATGGCGATGAGCGCGGCGCCGGCCTTTGTGGTGGTTCGCATGCGAAGGGAT
>DASQGS010000231.1:0-13270 GCA_035632455.1 Thermoanaerobaculia bacterium
GATCGACTTCGAGCGTGGCCACGTCCGGCTCGACGACACCAAGACCGGCAAGAGCGTTCGGCCGCTCGGCCAGAGCGCGGCGGCGATCCTCGCCTCACTGCCTCGCGTGGTTGGCAACCCGTACGTGATTCCCGGCTCAAAGGCCAAACAGCACCTGAAGGAGATCAAGAGAACGTGGTGCGCGGTGCGTCACGCGGCGAAGCTGAAGGGGCTCCGGCTTCACGATCTCCGGCACTCGTTTGCATCGGTGCCGGCGGCGTCCGGAGAGTCGCTGTTGGTTGTCCGGTCCCTTTTAGGACACAAGCAGGTGGCGACGACCGAGCGATATGCGCACCTTGGAGATGATCCGGTCAAGCGCGCGGCTGACAAGACGTCGGACGACATCGCGGGATGGCTCAAGGGAGCGAAGCCGTGAAGGCTCCTACGTAACCGGCGACGAGAGTGGTCACCTCATGCTCCGCACCGGCGTGTCTGGTCCCGCCTGGGGAGCAGCGGCATCTTCAACCCGCGCGGGCGGCCACGTTTCATCGCGCTCGCGATGGCACGCGACATTCCGCCGTACGGTGCCAGGCGGTTCTCAGGATCAAGCTGCTAATCGAAGTGCGTTCCATCTGTTCGTAAGCCGGACCGGCTCCAGTCGCCCAGTCTTTCATTTATCGCGAGGCTCGCAGGCCTGTGGATAGGATCCTTCTCGACACGAACATTCTGATTCACCGTGAGGCGCGCACGGTTGTTCGGGATGACATCGGAACACTGTTTCGCTGGCTTGACGAGTTGCGCGTCACGAAGGTGATTCATCCCGGGTCGGCAGCGGAGATCAGGAAGCACGCCGATGAGGACGTCGTACGCACCCTCAAGGTGAAGCTCGGCAGTTACGCCATGCTGAAGACGGTGGCACCTGACACCGCAGCAATCACCGCGCTCCGCGCGCATGATACGTCTGCCAACGACACGCTGGATACATCATTACTCGCAGAGGTAGCGGCTGGGCGCGTTGATGCTCTTATCACCGAGGACCGTGGAATTCACCGCAAAGCGGCAGCGATTGGTTTGGGAGCCGCGGTGTTCACGATTGATGCCTTTCTTGAGAAGGTCACAGCGGAGAACCCCGCCCTGGCCGACTACAAGGTGCTTTCCGTCCATCAGGAGCACTTCGGCAACGTCAATCTCCGCGACCCCTTCTTCGATTCCTTTCGCGCGGACTACCCTGGATTTGACACGTGGTTCAATCGCAAGGCCGATGATCTAGCCTACGTCTGCACTTCCGAGACTGGAGGTGTCGTGGCCTTCCTGTATCTGAAGCGCGAGGATGAAGGCGAAGACTATCGAGACATCTCTCCGGCGTTTCCTCCAAGACGACGCCTGAAGATCGGGACTCTGAAGGTCGTTTCGAACGGCTTCAAGCTCGGCGAGCGCTTCCTGAAGATCGTTTTCGACAACGCATTGCTGTATCGGACTGAAGAGATCTACGTGACGATCTTCCGCCACAGTCCTGAGCAGGAGCGGCTAGTTCAGCTGCTGACGGAATGGGGTTTCGCGCGCCACGGAAACAAAGTGTCGGCGGTCGGAACAGAGGAGGTCCTCGTTCGTGACTTCCGGCCGCACGTAGATCCAGAGGACCCGAGAAAGAGCTTCCCGTTCGTTTCGGCGACGGCGAGAAAGTTCATTGTTCCGATATACCCCGAATACCACACTGAGCTGCTTCCGGACTCGATCCTGCGGACAGAGGCGCCGGCTGGCTTCATCGAGAATCGACCGAATCGCAACGCTCTCAGCAAGGTGTACATCTCGCGTTCCATCGAGCGCGGCTTACAAACGGGCGACATAATCGTCTTCTACAGAACGAGTTCGGGTGGGGCAGCCTATTACACGTCGGTGGCGACGACCTTGGGTGTTGTTCAGGATGTCGTCGTGAACATTCCCAACGAGCAAGACTTTCTTCGACTCTGCCGCAAGCGGAGCGTGTTCAGCGATGCCGACCTGCTGAAGCACTGGCACTACAGTCGGAACCGTCCGTTTGTGGTGAACTTCCTATATGTTCATTCGTTCCCGACGCGGCCGAACCGGAAGGCAATGATAGATGCCGGGATCATGGGTGACGCTCCGCGCGGCTTCGAGCAGCTTTCAGATGACCGATTCTACAGACTAATGGAGCTTGCCGGTGCCGACCCGCGTCTTATTGTCCGTTAAACCGCAGTTTGCTGCCGCAATTCTCGCGGGGACTAAGAGATTTGAATTTCGCCGGGCGGTGTTCCGAAACGCGAGCATCGACACCGTAGTTCTCTACGCGTCGAGCCCCGTCCAGAGGGTCGTCGGGGAATTCAAGATCGCCGAGATTCTCGCACTGAAGCCGAGTGAGCTTTGGAGCGCCACCCATCGCTGGTCTGGTATCGATCGGTCATTCTTCGACGAGTACTTTGCCGACCGCGATATTGGCTTCGCGCTGAAAGTGCGCGCTCCAAGATCGTACGCGCGGCCGCTGTCGCTTCAACATCACTTTGGAATGCGATACCCCCCTCAATCGTTCTGCTACCTCAGCTAGGTGTGGGGTCGCTCAGTCAGGCGCGCCTCGTCGCTCCCGGCCGCGAGCGGTATCCGGTAAGGTGACGTGGCTTGCGATCGGGCGAACGACCGGGCTTGCCCTGAGGACTGGCGCTGAGGCGATGCCGTGTCAGTCACGTTCCGGTTCGGCACTCGGTCTCATCACCACCACCGCCAACGCCAGCGCATCGAAGATGTGCATCCGCTCATCCTCGGTAGACCAGCGCGTCCGCTCCCGCGGCATCCGATGCTGCAGTTCGGGGAATCGTTGAACCAGCACCCTGGCGATCTCAGCCTTTGTCCCCGGCCCGAGAATCCCCTGAACGATCTTCTGCGACACCTGGCATAGCCCGATCTTCCGTTCACCAGCCAGCGCGATCGCCAGATCACGTCTGCGCAGCGCCGTCTCTCGCCCCTTGATCGGCGCGAAGTTCTCCAGAACGAGGGCCGTTGGCCGGCCCCTCTCGATCCGCGCCGAGACGCGTTCCAAGAAGAGATCATCGTCAGACGCCAGCAAAGAACTGAAGCCCCAGTCGAGCAGGCCGAGGCGTGCATCCAAAAGGGCGAAACCGAAGCCCTTAGCGGTGAGGTCGATGGCGAGTAGTCGTAGTGGTCGTGGTTGCATGTTGTAGAGATGAACATCTTCTGATAATCAGTTTGAGGGCCGCCCGTTTCTCCTCGCGCAGCGGGTCATGGACACGGTGTGCGAGACTCTCGCGGAGCTTCTTCGCGCGCTTGCCAATCTCGGCGGCGATCCGAGCGCGCTCATCGTCGTAGACCTCGGCGATGCCAACGTCGAAGATGACTTCGTATGCGAGGGCGACGTCGAGCGGCGGCGCGCAGACGCCGGTTTCGTGCCGCGAGACGCGGGTCCCGGTGAATGCGCCAAGCAGGAAAGCGACGTCTTCTTGCGAAAAGGCGGATCGCCGGCGGAGGGCCCGGAGGTATGGTGCGTTGATGTGTCTGGTCATGGTGCAAAGCCCAAATAGCCTACCAAATCGGCGCCGCGCTCCCGTAGAGGGAAGAGCGTGCGCGGAGTGCATGCCCGCGGGTGGATGTGGGGACTTGGGGGACTTCCGCACGCAATCGCGGAGGCGTCCCTAGAAATCGTCGCCGAGTGAGTCGTTCTCGGGCGACGGTCCTGATCGCTCGACTTGCGATACCCCGTAGCGGACAAATAGCCGTTGGAGCTTCTCGCTCTCAGAGTCGGGTACGACAAACGTCCCGTGACTCTTCACGGTGAGAAGTGACAGACGGCTCCTGAGCTGGAACCCGATCCATCGCGGTGTTACGGAGCGGTGCGCGTCAGCGCCAAAGCGGGCACTGAAGCGCTCGGCGATTTCCTTGATGCCTAGTGGTGCAGAATCCCGACGCAACTCCGAAATTATATCAAGAAGTTGTGCTTCCGTCGTCGTGCCGCGGTCGGATTGCAGGGTGCCGCTCGTCTTTACGGCAAGTTGATACAGCCGTGCCTTCGCATTTGGATCGCCGGCCACCGCCATGAGCGGCGCGAATACCTGGGCAACCCGCGCTTCGAGAGCCGGGTCTCGCTCCGGCGCCGGGCCGGTGAACGTGCCGCGCCATCGCGCTCGATAGCAGAGTAGCTGATTCCGGAGGAGCTCGGCCTCAAGGTGGAATGCCTCAGGCAGGGTCAGCGGAATGTCCAGCCGAGGCGGGAGTCCGGTCATCTCCTCCGTGATGCAGCGGCTCTCCAGCGCCCGGTCATCGAATGAGCGGCGCGTCGCGATGATCTTCGGACCGTACACGTCGAACGCCTTCGGGTTGAAGTCCTTCCCAGGCGTCGCCTCGCTACGCAGGACTGGGAAGCCCTTCGCATTGCCGTTGTTGAGAATCTTTACGATCTCCGCGCGCTCGTCGGAAAAGCGGAAGTCGCTCTCGTCGATGATCAGCGTGCCCCGAAAGGCGTCGATGATACGGAAGAGGGGGGAGACCGTCGATGCCCCGCTGGCGAACATTGGCTTGTAGCAGAGCGACCCGATGGTCTGGAGGCATCGGGTCTTGCCGCTCCCGAAGTCGCCCTTCAGCCGCAGGTAGGGCAGTTCGTTGAATGCGTCGTAGACCCATGTGAGCAGCACGTAATACGTCGCGGCCTCCTCGAAGGTCCCGGAAAGATCGGCGTACCGATGGATGAAACCGCGGATGCTGACCACGAGCTCAGCTTCGGAGCTGTAGGCCTGCTGGCCAGATGGAAACTGGACGACCCCGTGGGCGAGCAGGCTGTTGTCGGGCGAATATGGACGGGCGGGGCCGATCTCCGGCAGATCGAGCGTCTGGCCCGTCTCCTCGCCGTCGCCCGAAATGTGGATGAGACTGACGACTCGGTCGCGGCGGGAGGCAAGGGTCTCGACGATGCTTCCGTCGTCGAGCACCGCTGAGACGACTGTGCGTCGTTTTGGTTGATTGGCATCTGGCGTCATTTGCAGAGCCTATCAACGAACGCGGCGCGCAACACGAGGGACGAAACCGCGAGGCGCGCCGGGTCCGGCGACCGCGAATGACCGCCTCGACATCTCTTCGGCTTAATGGGACAATCTTATCGGCGCAGCGATCGCCCGCGCGGGTCGCACGTGCACGGCGCGGAGATTCCGCCCTCTGGGTGAGTCGGCCGGCGCTCGGTACGCTCAACGAATGACGTTGAGCGAAGAGCAAGTCCAATCCTTCATCGAGTGCTGGAAGAAGGACTTCGGTGAAGTCCTGACACCAGAAGAGGCGCGCGCGGAGGCGATGCGCCTCTTGGACTTCTTTGTGCTCTTCGCGGAGGGCCTCACGCGGCTTCGGCAGGGCGGCCTGGAGGATGTACCCGATCCGCCCGCTATCACATGAAATACTTCATCTACTGTCGCAAATCGACGGAATCGGAGGACCGGCAAATCCTCTCACTAGACTCGCAGGAAAGCGAGGTAGTGAAGCTCGTGGCGACCTTCCCCGGTGTCGAAGTGGTCGAGTCCTTCCGCGAGTCCCAGAGCGCCAAGAAGCCGGGCCGGCCGATCTTCGAGCACATGCTTGCTCGCATCGACAATGGTGAAGCTGCGGGGATCATTGCGTGGAATCCAGATCGCCTCGCCCGCAACGCGCTCGACGGAGCGCGGGTCATCGACCTTCTCGACCGCGGAAGGCTCAAGGACCTGAAGTTCTCGACCTTCACCTTCGAGAACTCGCCGCAGGGAAAGCTGATGCTCTTCACCCTGTTCGGCTTTTCAAAATACTACGTCGACAGCCTCTCCGAGAACATCAGGCGTGGAAACCGATCGAAGGCAGAAAGGGGCTGGCGTCCGTCGCGCCCACCCATCGGCTATCTGCACGAGCCGGTGACCAACACGATATGCCCCGACCCGGAGCGGTTTGACCTCGTTCGCCAGATGTTCCGGCTGATGCTCTCCGGGGTGCACACGCCCCGGAGCGTTCACCGGATCGCGAAGCAGGAATGGGGCCTGAGGACGCTTCGCCGGAAGAGTCAAGGTGGAGCGCTCCTCCATCTCAGTTCGGTGAACGCCATCCTTCGGAATCCGTTTTACGCTGGCGTCTTCAAGTGGGACGGTCGCTTGGTGGCCGGCCGCCACGAACCGATGATCACCCTCGAAGAGTTCGAACGGGTCCAGCGCGTATTCCGCCGCTCCAGCATGGGGAAACCCATCCGGAAGGCCTTTCCGTACACCGGCATTCTCCACTGTGGCTCATGCGGACTATCCATCACCGCCGAAGACAAGCGCAACCGTCACGGAAGCCGCTACACTTACTACCACTGCACTCGCAGCCGGCACGAAACGACCTGCCGAGAGAAGTACGTCCGCAAGGAAGCGTTAGAGGCTCAACTGGTGGCCTTCCTTGAGTCCCTTCGTCTCGCTCCCCATTCCGCTCAGTGGCTCACCGAGATCCTCGAGGAGCAGCCGACGAGCCGGATGAAGGAACGCGAAGCCCAGCGAGCGTCGGCCGAGGCGAGCATCCGCGCGATCGATCGGGAGATTGATGCGCTCACGGATCTTCGCATCCGTGGCATCCTTGGCGACGAGGAGTTCATGAAACGACGCCTCGACACGACGCGTGCCCGGCTGGGGCTGGTCGAGAAGCGTGACGCGCTTGTCGAGAACGTCGATTGGATCGAGCCCCTTCGAACCCTGATGTCGTTCAGCGACAAGGCCGTGGAATACTTCCGGCGCGGCAATGACGAGCAGAAACGTCTTATCCTGAAAACGACATCTTCGAACCCTACTCTGAGCGACAGAATCCTGAGCATTGAAGCCAGGAAACCGTTCGTTCAGTGGGGTCAGAACACGACCAAATCTGAAATGCGGAGATTTACCCTCGACGTTCGAACCCTTGTCGAGCGCGACGACGAGGATGTGCGGGCGACATTGGCTAACGCCCGGACAATCCTGGGTACGGGCGGGAAAGCTCCCCGCATGGTTGCTCCATCGTCGCGAAGTCCCCGAAGTCCCCACGTCCACCGGCGGCGGCCGTTTCAGGACACAATCGCCACCGACCGACTGAGGCACTAGCTTAGCAGAGCAGCCCTCTTCGTGGGGAAGAGTGATTTGTCACCCGACGCGAGTCGGACCCCGACGTCAAGATGACTACTAGGATGTCGGCAGCGTGAGCACGACGCGCGTTCCGCCGCCCTCGCGGTTTTCAAGCTCCACAGATCCGCGGTGCAGTTCCGCGATGCCGCGTACGATGGCCAAGCCGAGACCAGCCCCTGCCCTCGGCGGCGCCGTGGCGGCGCTCCTCGCCGACTCGGCCTCTTCGGCGGCCCCGCGGACGAACGGATCGAAGACGCGTGAGAGGACTGCAGCCGGAATGCCACTGCCGGTGTCCTCGATGACCAGACGGACGGCTGTCGGCCGCTCCTCCCGCTCCTCCAGCTCCGCACGGACGCAGACCTCGCCGCCGACGGGCGTGTGCCGGAGTGCATTGACGAGCAGATTCACCAGCGCACGCCGAAGCAGCATGCGATCCGCCTCGATGGCAAGACCCTCGGGAACGTGAAGCTGCAGCCGCACGCCCCCCTCGTCGGCCAGCGCCTCGAGAAAACTCGCAACGTCGGCCACCTCGTCCGCCACCGACAGCCGCGTCCGGTTCGCTCGCATTCGCGGATCAGCCGCGCGTGCAAGAAACAACATGTCGTCGGCCATCCGCTGCAGTCGCACGAGTTCTTCGAGGCTGGAAGCGAGAAGGTCCCGATACTCTGCCGGGCTTCGCGGCGTCCTGAGCGCCACTTCCGCTTGCTGGCGGAGCACATGCAGTGGCGTGCGCAACTCGTGTGCAAGTTCGGCGGAGCGCAGCGACAGGGCGTCGAACGCTGCCTGGAGTCGCCCGAGCATGCGGTCGAAGGACTCAGTCAGTGCCGCGATCTCGGCCGGATGGTCGGCCCCACCGAGCGTGGTATCGAGCGATGTCGCGTCGATACGCTCAACGCGTTCCTGCAACGCGGTCAGCGGGCGGAGGCCGCGACGAGCAAGGAGGTACCCCAGTGCGGCGGCGAGAAGCAACGCGCCGGTGAGCAGCGCTGCCGCCCTCGTCCGGGAGCGCGCGACGACTGCCCGATCCCGGGACGTCTCGAGCAACACCTCCAGCCATCCTTCGCCGGGACCCGCCGTCGTCGCTACGCGCCACTCAGCGTCGTCGTCACCGCGAATCGTGCGTAGCACGACCGATGAGCCATCGGAGGACTGCACTTGATGGGGGCACGGTGTCTCCGGAAGCCGCGAGTCAACACCGATCGCCAGAACGAGGCGACACGTCCCGTCCCATCGGCGCACGCCGATCCCCTCAACGCCAGACGGCAGTTCGTTCTCGGCGACGGCAGTCGCGCGGTTGAGGCGCTTGGCCACGTCGCCTAAACGTTCGCGGAGAAACTGATCGTCCTCCGTGGCGAGGCTCGACACGAGCGCTCGATCCTGCAGCCACACCACCCCGGCGACGAGGAGAAACGCGGCGACCGCGAAGGACGTGGCCAGTCGGGTCGCGAGCGAACGCGGGCGTTGCGGTGCTCCTCGCAATGGCCGCGGCGGCGTACTCATTCGGTGGTCTCCGACAGCTCCTCAATACGCGCTTCGAGCACGTAGCCCACACCGCGGACGGTATGGATGAGCGGCGCGCTTCCGGGCAGGTCGATCTTCCGCCGCAGTCGGCGGATCTGGACGTCCACAACGTTGGTGTCGCTGTCGAACGACATGTCCCAGACGGCCTCTGTGATGAGCGTGCGCGAGACGACCTCCCCTGCGTGCTGAAGGAGGAACCAGAGGAGCGCGAACTCCTTCGGAGACAGATCGATGCGGCGACCTCCGCGCTCGAGGCGCCGAGTGCGGGGGTCGCACCACAGGTCGCCGACGATAAAGGCGTCAGGCGTTCGCTGTGGCGTACGGCGCAGAAGGGCGCGCACCCGCGCCAGCAACTCGGCGAACGCGAACGGCTTGACCAGGTAATCGTCGCCCCCGACATCGAGGCCACGAACGCGTGACTCGAGCTCGTCACGGGCGGTGAGGAAGAGCACGGGCGCCTGCCGCCCAGCGCGGCGGAGTTCGGCGACGACGGAGAACCCGTCACGCCGCGGAAGCATCACGTCACACAGGATGAGGTCGTAGTCTTCGAGCCGGGCGGCCGTGAGGCCCTCCTCGCCATCACGGGCGACGTCAACGACGAAGCCAGCTTCGGTCAGTCCTTGACGCAGGTATGCTGCGGCCTTTGGCTGGTCCTCGACGATCAGAATCCGCATCATCAGCTCGTGTCGGTCGGAGCAAAGCGGCCCGGTCCCGGATTGGCGGTGGCCGCAGATAATCAGTGTCGGAGCGGATTCGCCGGACGCTCCCTCCTGAGCGCACGCCGGCGTGATGGCGATAGCCTTCGTCTCGCATCGCAATCTAGCACCGACTCCGGACGCTGCACAAAGAACGTCTCCGGTCCTCGCGCTTGCCGCCGCGTCGGTCGGGAGTCCCTACAGAAGGCCGGCGATCAGCGCGAGGGCCACGAGAGCGAGTGCTGTGCCCACGATCCGCTGCATGGCGCGCATCGTGAGCTGCGTGAGAAACCGGTTCCCGAGGACGGCGCCGGCGAAGGCCGCGACCACGGCGACGCCGAGCGTCCCGACATCGAACGCGGAGCGCTGCGCGTGTACCCCGCGCGCGTACACCCCGAGTCGTGACACATCAACGAGCACGGCAACGACCACGCCGGTTCCGATAAACGCTTCCTTGGTGAGCCCGAGACGAACGAGGAACGCAGACCGCAGGGCCCCCTGCATCCCGGACAGCCCTCCCAGGAAGCCGCTGATCACGCCGCCCAGTGGCAGGAGACGAGGAGGCATCGTCGCCGCCGCCAAGCGAGGGACAGTTTCGAAGGCGACGGTGGCGAGCAGCACCATTCCGACGGCCAGCTTAACCGGATGCAGCTCCGCCACGGTGCCGAACAGCGTGTAGGAGGCCAGCGGGCGTACGTCGGCGAGTCGCACCAGGAGCCACGCGCCGACGAACGCCGAGACGATGGCGGGCAACCCGAAGCGGATGACTGCACGTCGATCGGCGTGTCGGCCCACGAGGGCAAGCTTGAATAGGCCGTTCAGGAAGTGCACCAGCGCGGTCGAGGCAACCGCCACGTCGATGGGGTAGAAGAACGCGAACGCAGGGAGTAGCAGTGTCCCGAGGCCGAAGCCGGAGAAGAAGGTCAGCGCTGACGCGGCGAGGGCGACGAGCGCGATGATCGTGGTGGTCATCCTTTCATTGGGATGTGGTCAACCCGGTCGCCCGCCTTGACTCGCTCCCGGAGCCCGACGTGGCGAGCGGGAAGCTCACGAGGGCCACGCCCGCCTGTTGAGACTGCCGAAGCCATGCGGTCATTCGTGTGCCTCGGCGCCGAACCGTCCGTATCGCAGTGCCAGTGTAGGCAGGACAAAGAGTGTGAGTGCTGTGGACGTGATGAGCCCCCCGAGAATCACGATGGCGAGCGGACCCTCGATCTCACGCCCCGGGTCGCCCGAGCCGAGGGCGAGGGGGACGAGTCCAATCCACGTGATCGCCGCCGTCATCAGCACGGGGGCGAAGCGTTCCGTCGCGCCACGGACTGCGGTCTCGAGCCCCCACTCCGCCCTCTCGAACCGAACCAGATGGTCGTAGTGCGCGATCAACATGATGGCGTTGCGGGTCGAGATGCCGAAGAGCGTCACAAATCCGACCAGCGAACCGAGGGAGAGCAGCCCTCCGGTCGCGAAGAGCGCGAAGACGCCGCCGGTCAGCGCGAACGGCAGGTTGGCCAGCACCAGCAAGACGCTCCGTGCGCGTCCGAACGCCACGGCGAGGAGCATCAGGATGCCCGCGGCAGCGAAGAGGCCGCGGAGGAGCAACTCGCGCTGCGCCGTCCGCTGTGCGGTCGCGGTGCCGCCGACTTCGGCCAGCACGCCGCGTGGAAGCGCCGCGCGCCGAACGCCTTCATTCAGTGCCGAGGCAAACGACGCGACGTCGCGGCCGCCGACATTCATCGTTACCGTCTGCAACCGCTGCGCTCCTTCGTGGGCCACAACGTAACGGCCGGAGGTCCGCGCAATGTCCGCCACCTCCGCCAACCGCACGATCCGGCCGCCGCGGCCGGCGAGAGGAATTTCCGCGAGATCCTCCGCGCGCTGCATCACACGCGGATTCATGCGCACGACAACGTCCAGCGACCGGTTTCCCTCGAACACCTGGGCCACCGGCGTGCCGCCCGCGGCGGTCTCGATCGCCGCGAGCGCTTCGTCTGCGGCGACGCCTTCGAGCGACAGCCGCTCCGGGCGGAGCCGCACGGTGGCCTCGGGTGTGACGTCCGGTGAGCCAAGCTGAACCTCGGTCGCGCCCGTAATGCCGCTCGCCACGCTAGCCACGCGGCGCGCCGCGACATCGAGACTGTCGAGGTCATTGCCGACGAGCTTCACCACCACCTGAGCGGTCGAGCCGGTGAGCGTCTCCTCGATGCGTTCGGTGAGGAACGGCTTGACGGCGAAGTTGACGCCGGGAATCTGCGCCAGATGCCGACGAATGTCGCCGGCGACGGTCTCAGCATCTGCCCCAGTGAGCGGGACGAGGTCCACTTCGAGTTCACTGTAATGCGTGCCCCAGCTGTCATCCGCCAGCTCGGCGCGTCCGACGCGTTGCGCCACCGAGCGCACGCGCGCGTCCCGGCGCAGGGCTTGCGTGGCAAGCTGGCCGAGGCGTAGCGATTCGTCGAGCGAGGTGCCGGGCACCGCTGACATGTGAATCAGGTAGTGCCCCTCGCGGAACTCCGGCAGGAACGCACCGCCAAAGAAGGGGATCATCAGCAGCGCAGTGGCGATCATGGTCCCGGTGATAGTCACGACCAGGTGCGGTCGCGCTTCCAGCGCACGGATGCGCGCGGCGTACCACGCTTTGGCTCGCGTGAGCCAGGCGGGCTCGCTGACCTGGCGTCGCCTGCGCGCCAGCAGGGCGAGCGTCATGGCCGGCGTGACGGTCAGCGCGACGGCAAGGGACGCGAGAATGGCCAGGATGTATGCGAGCGCGAGGGGCCGGAAGATCGCCCCCTGCACGCCGCTCATCGCCAGCACAGGCAGGAACACCAGCGTGACGATGAAGGTCGCATAGACCACACTCGATCGCACCTCGAGCGACGCATCAATCACGACCTGCCATGCCGGGCGCGGCTGGGCGAGCTGCCTGTTCAATCGCAGGCGGCGGAGAATGTTCTCCACATCGATCACGGCGTCGTCCGCCAGTTCGCCGATCGCGACGGCCAGGCCACCGATGGTCAATGTGTTGAGTGAAAGCCCGAAGTGATCGAGCACCACGATGGCCGCGAGCAGCGACAATGGAATGGCCGTCAGCGACACCGCCGCCGCTCCCCAGTCCGCGAGGAAGGCCAGCAGCACGGCGGCGACGAGCACCGCGCCGATCAGCAGCGAGTGTGTGATGTTCGCGAGCGCGACGTCCACGAAGTTCGCCGGACGGAAAAGGGCCGGGTGCAGCACCATGCCCTCGACCCGGATTGCCGGCTGCAGTTCACGCAACGCGGCCTCAACCGCCGCCGTCACCTCAAGGATGTTGGCGCCGAGCTGGGCGTCGATGCTCACGACGATGCCCGTTACGCCCTCCACGGAGGCCGCGCCGACTGGCGGCTCGCTCCCCTCCACGACATCGGCGACGTCCCCGAGTCGCAGCACGCTGCCACCTCGCGCGCTCACGACGCTCTGAGCGAGCAGAGCCGGTGTGGACAGCTGCCCCTCCGTGTGCACCAGGAGCCGCTCATTCCTGTTGTCGATTACGCCAGCGCCGCGTACGCCTGTGGCGACGCGCGCCGCGGCGACCACGTCCGCGATGGTTAGGCCGTGCGCGCGCAGCCTGATCGGATCAATCTGCACCTGGAGTTGGCGCACCTCGCCTCCAAAGACCGAGACACGCGCGACGCCGGGCACCGACAGCAGGCGAGGCTTGAGGGACCAGTCCGCGAACGTGCGCAGGTCGCGCAGCGATCGCGTGGGCGACGTCAGGCCGAGCACCAGCACCTTGCCTGTCGATGACGTCAGCGGCGTCATCACCGGTGCGCGGCTCGTTTGCGGCAGCCGGCGCGCGACGTCATTCAGGCGCTCCGCGATCGTCTGCCGGGCACGGTAGAGATCGGTGCCCCCGGCAAAGATGGCGGTGATGACGGAAAGGCCCTGGATCGATTGCGAGCGAATCGCCGCCACGCCGGGCACGCCGTTGATCGCGTCTTC
>DASQGS010000232.1:0-1934 GCA_035632455.1 Thermoanaerobaculia bacterium
AGGCCGTGGCCGGCGAAGTCGCCGACCGCGAACCAGAACGCACCACCGGCTTCGGTCGTGAAGTAGAAATCGCCGGTGTATTCCGTTGCGGGACGGGAGATCGCGCGGACCCGATAGGCCGGTCGCCCCGGCTGAAGGAACGGCAGATCAGGCGGCAACGGCCGGAGCACAGCGCTTACAGGGGCGGTATCCATCGTGTCGAGCCTCCGCGGCATCATGAAAGCCAACCCGGTTTTCCTGGCGAATGCGCCGCGCGTCGCGACAGGTCGGGCAACAGAAGATCTTCGTGGTACGCGAGCCGATGAACCGGACGCCGTGCTGCGCCAGGGTCTCGAGCTCCTCCACCGGCGCTCCCTCGGCCGCGAGCAGCGTGCGCTTCATGGCGCTGCCGAAACCGTAGTTGCCGATCCCTCCCGCAGTCGGAACGACCCGGTGGCAGGGAAGAAGAAACGGAACGGGATTCGTGGCCATGACGTTGCCGACGGCGCGGATGGCTTTCGGCCGGCCGGCTGCGCGCGCGACCCACTCGTAGGTGCGAACCTCGCCGCGCGGAATGTTCAGGATCGTGTGCAGCACTTTCTGCTCGAACTCGGTCAGATCGGAGAGATCGATCTCCGGCCGCTTTGCCGTCTTGCCGCGCAGCGCCAGTTCGATCGCTTCGCGCTCGCGGTTGGAAAGAGACTCTTCGTGAAGCTCGCGACCGAAACGGGCAGCGTAGGCGCGCCGGAATTCCTCGATGCTCTTCGCACGAAGGTCGATCAACCGGATGCCGTGCTTCGAAAAGGCCACGTAAACGTTTTGGCCGTCGACCTCGAAGCAATCGACGGCGTCGCCGACCGCCGCTGCCAGCGAGCCCGCCAGCGACCGGCCGGGGGTCTTGGCGCACGAACGAATCGCCGAGGCGAACGACGCGACATCATCGGCCGAATCGTGGCAGCTCGCGCACCTACCGAGGTGCTCCTCGACCTCGCGCGCCTCGAACGTCTGCAGCTCTGCGGTGCGGAGGGCATCGATGCGAGTCAGGACCGATCTACATTTCATAAGACACCTCATCACGAGATAGAGCATCGCGAAGCAGCTTGAGGGAGCGGAAGACGCGCCCGCGCAGCGCCGCTTCCTCGGCACCGACGGTCCGGGCGATCTCGGCATAGGACATCTCTTCCATGAATCGAAGGACGATCAACTCCCGGCTCTCGGGTGGAAGCAGACCAAGAGCGCGATCGAGCGCCGCGCGCTCCTGTTGCGCTTCGAGCGGCGCCGTGACGGTGCAGGGAGGGACGAGCGGACCGATGCGGCCGTCGTCGAAGGCATCGAGTGGCTCATCGAGCTTCGACTTCCGGCTGCGGCGTTTGTTGAAACACAAATTCCGCGCGATTCGAAAGAGCCACGGTTTGACGGCCAGTTGCCCGACTCGCGCGCTGTCGTATTGCCGGGTCAGCGCCTTGTGGGCGCGAAGGAACGTATCCTGTACGACTTCCTGGGCATCGAATCGATTGCCGAGGATACGGTCGGAGTAGTTGAAGAGACTGCTCTCGAACCGAGCCACGAATCGCTCGAAAGCCCCGGAATCGCTTCGGTGCACGGCGAGCGCGAGATTCTCGATCTCAGGAGAGCTCACGAGGGCAGTACCTCCGGTCCAACTGCTTCTGACGCTGTTCACAATCTTAGTAACACAGGTACTTGGCATTCCGTTCGTGGATCGGCCGGCAGCCGATGACGGCTCAGTCCTGTAGGGCCCAGCAGCGCTGGGCCATGCCGCCGAAGGCGGCGTTGGTGTGTAGTGACACAGCCACACAACGGTTGGAGCCCGCGAGGCGGGCGAGAGGATTTGCGACTATCTGTCGCCCGCTTCGCGGGCTTCACTGACCTTTGGGGGCGCGTCCGCCAGTCCCCCGCCTGAAGGCGGGGGCTACATACTTACGCCGCCTTCGGCG
>DASQGS010000233.1:0-2842 GCA_035632455.1 Thermoanaerobaculia bacterium
ATCATCAACCGCGCCGAGTGGAACGAGCGCGCGGTCAGCATGCACGTCTATTCCCGCCCCATCGACTCCTGCATCGTCTTCGATATGGAAGCCCAGCGCTGCTTCAGGCGGGATCTGGCGTACGACAACGAGTAAGATCTCGCTGCCATGTCACTTCTAAACACTCTTTCCGGCGAGCTCGATCAGATGCGTGATGCCGGCACGCTCAAGCGCGAGCTGTTGATGAAAGGGCCGCAGGGGCCGGTCGTCGAAGTCGAGGGCAAGGGCGAGGTCATCATGCTGACCTCGAACAACTACCTCGGCCTTGCGAACCACCCCGCGATCGTCGAGGCCGCCGAGAAGGCCGAGCGCGATTTCGGCTACGGCCTCGCTTCGGTACGCTTCATCTGCGGAACCCAGACCATCCACCGCCAGCTCGAGCTGAAGATCGCCGAGTTTCTCGGCACCGAGGACACGATCCTCTACGGCTCCTGCTGGAACGCGAACGAGGGTCTGTTTCAGGCTGTCACGACCGAAGAAGACGCCATCGTCTCGGACGAGTTGAACCACGCCTCGATCATCGACGGCATCCGCCTGGCCAAGGCGCGCCGAGAGCGTTTCAAGAATCGCGATCTCGACGACATGCGCCGGGCTCTCGCGGCGACGCGCGACGCCCGCAACACGATGGTCATCACCGACGGCGTCTTCTCGATGGAAGGCTCGCTCGCGCGGCTGCCGGAGATGGTTGAGCTGACGCGTGAATTTGGCGCGTTCCTGGTGGTCGACGATTCCCACGCCACCGGCGTGCTCGGCTCATCGGGCCGCGGCACGGCCGAGGAGCTGGGCGCCTTCGGGAAAATCGACGCCTATACCTCGACCCTCGGCAAGGCACTCGGCGGGTCGCACGGCGGATTCACGACAGGACCGAGGGCGCTGATCGACTACCTACGACAGCGATCGCGGCCCTATCTCTTCTCGAACACGTTGCCACCAGCCGTGGTGCTTGGCTCGATCGCCACGCTCGATCTGATTCAGAACGACGGCAGCTTCATCACCCGGCTCCGCGAAAACACGACCTACTTCCGGAGCGCGCTGTCGGCGAAGGGCGTGAACGTGCGCGAAGGCATCCACCCGATCGTCCCGATCATCATCGGCGACACGGCGAAGGCCATCACGATGTCGCTGGAACTCCTGGACCAGGGAGTGTACGTCTCCGGCTTCGGCTTCCCGGTCGTGCCTCAGGGACAGGCGCGCCTTCGCTGTCAGATCAGCGCCGCTCACACCCGCGAGCACCTCGACCGTGCGATCAAAGCGATCGTGGATGAGGCCGGGAAGTTTGGGGTGCTGAAGTAAGAAGGATGTAGTATCCGGAGCATGAGCGACTTCACCGTCGATGTTGAGCGCGAAATGGACGGCCGCTGGATCGGCGAAGTTTCCGAGTTGCCTGGCGTCATGGTCTACGGCGCAACACGCGATGAGGCGGTCGCAAAGGCAAAGGCCCTCGCGTTTCGAGTTCTCGCTGACCGCCTCGAGCACGGAGAAGACGTCCCCGAAATTCGCGGCGTGTTCGCGGTCCAGGGATGAGCTGGCCATCGACCCGAGCCAATCGGGTTCTTGCCGCACTTCTTAGAGCTGGCTGGTCCATCAAGCGAGAAACTGGAGGTTCGCATCGGGTCCTGAAACGAAACGGCTGGGCCGATTTCGTGTTCGCATTCCACGATCGCGACGAGATCGGCCCGAGAATGCTCGCGCGCATCGCGAAGCGCACAGGGCTTACGCCATCCGACCTGTAGATTAGTTGTCCCGCCTGGCTCGCTACCTCGTTGCCATCTGCCTGATTCGTACCCAATAGTCCGCGCCCGAAAGCCACTGGCCTCCGTCGATGACCAGCACCTCGCCGGTCACGAACGCCGCGAAGTCCGATAGCAGATATGAGGCGGAATTCGCGACCTCCTCGAGCGTAGCAAAACGGCGTAGCGGAATCGTCTTGCGAATGCCCTCGGCGAACGCCGGGTCTGGAAAGAGCTGTTTGGCGGCTCCAGGCGTGTCCACCGGGCCGGGCGCAATGGCGTTGACTCGGATCTTGTGACGCGCCCACTCCACCGCGAGCGTTTGGGTCATCGCCAGGACGCCGGCTTTGGCGCTCGCCGAATGCACGAGCCCCGGCGCGCCGGTCCAGGCGTAGTTGGCGATCACGTTGAGGATCGCGCCGCCGTTTTGCTTCGCGATCATTCGCTTGCCGATCGCGCTCGAACAATAGAACGTGCCGTTGAGCACGATTCCGATCACCGAATTCCAGCCATTCGCGGAGAGCTGCTCGGACGGAGCGATGAAGTTTCCGGCGGCGTTGTTGACCAGAAAGTCGATGTGGCCGAAGTCGGATTCCACCTTGGCGGCCATGGCTTCGACCGCCTCGGCGTCACGCACGTCGAGAACGTGAAGTGCCGCGGCGTCTGCCCGGCCGGTCTCCGATCGAATCTGTTCCACGGCCGGCGCAAGGTGCTCCTCTTTCCGGCTCGCCAGCACGACGGTCGCGCCCAACCGCGCCACCTCGCGTGCGATGGCGTTGCCGATGCCGGTCCCGCCACCGGTGATGATCCCGATTTTCCCCTCGAATGATTTCTCTACGAGCATTCGCTGCTCCTCTCTGGCGGCGCATTATGGGGGAGGGAGCCGAGGTGGACTAGCCCAGGCGATTCATTGCCACTGCGTCGGCGCAATCGACTGCTCTTTCGACGACGTTCACGAACGATCGCCTGTGCTAACGTACGCCGCATGAATCACGATCATCGGCATCATCGGCGGAGCAACGGGAACGGCGAATCGCAGCCGAGGGTGGCGACGCGCGTCGCCTATCAGCACT
>DASQGS010000234.1:0-8130 GCA_035632455.1 Thermoanaerobaculia bacterium
GTTGTCAGTGGTCAGTGGTCAGGAAAAGCAGTGGTCAGTGGTCAGTGGTCGGTGGTCAGTACACCCCTGATCTGGCTGCTGGCACTGGTTTTCCTGACCACTGACCACTGACAACTGATCACTTCTTCTCCTAACCACTGACCACTCTCATGCACCAACCTGTTCTTTTACAAGAAATCCTCCGTTTCCTCCGGCCGTCGCCGCCTGATGGGGTGATTGTCGATGCGACGGTGGGGCTCGGCGGACATGCCGAGGGGTTGCTGGAAGCGTATCCGGCAGCGAAGCTCCTCGGCATCGACCGCGACCCGCGTGCGCTGGAGCGCTCGCGCGAGCGGCTGAAGCGATTCGAAGATCGGGTGACGCTCCATCTTGGACGTTACGAGACGCTCATTGACATTCTGAAGCAGTCTGAGGTTCGGCGGGTTGCCGGTGTGCTGGCGGATCTCGGCGTCTCGTCGATGCAATTCGACGATGCGGCCCGAGGATTCTCCTTCCGGTTCGATGCCCCGCTGGACATGCGGATGAGCGACGAAGGGCCGACGGCGGCCGATCTCGTGAGCTCGCTCGACGAACAGGAGCTGGCGCGCATTCTTCGCGACTACGGCGAGGAGCCGATGGCACGCAGGATCGCAAGGGCGATCGTCGAAGCGCGCAGCAAGGCGCCGGTTCAAACGACCGGGCAACTCGCCGCCATCGTCCGCACGGTCAAGAGAGCGAGGCCACACGAGATCGATCCAGCCACGCTCACGTTCCAGGCCCTGCGCATCGCGACGAACGAGGAACTGGCCGGTCTAGACCAGTTCATCAGCGACGCGGCGGCGGTGCTGGAGCCGGGAGCGAGGTTGGCGATCATCGCCTTCCATTCGCTCGAAGACCGCATCGTCAAGCGCGCGCTTCGACGCCTCGCGGGGGAGTGCACGTGCCCGCCGGGATTGCCGGTGTGCGCGTGTGGAGCGAAGGAGGTCTTGCGATCGCTCACGGGACGGCCGCTGACTGCATCAGACGAGGAGTTGGAGGAAAACCTCCGGGCACGCAGCGCCAAGCTGCGCGTCGCGGAGAAGTTGTGAAGGGCGTGCTCGGATGGCGAGCGCGTCCGGCCCCATGATCCGCGGCTCGACGTACTCGACAGAAAAGGGGAGCCAAGGAGCAAGGGTGAAGGTTGGGGAAGGGTTGGGTGTGTGTGCGGTGACGGGAGCTCGGGAGGGGTGGCGCGCGGGGTGTGGGTGGTGTGGATAGATCTCGGAGCCGTGCTTGTAGGCAGATCTTCACCCTTGTTTCTTGACTTCGCGCGGCCCGGGCATGTACACGCAAAAGAAACCGATCGAGAACATCCACATTGTCCGCGAACGTGATCGACAGCGTTTCCGCGAGCTGCGCGCTGTTCTTCTTCTGGCCCTGCCGATCGGCGGGTTCCTCCTGCTCTTCACATGGCAGAACCTCGAGGTCATCCGCCTCGGGCACGAGGTCACGCGCCTCCAGAAGATCCACAAGGATATCAAGGACGCGAACAAGGCCCTGCAGATCGAGCTCGATCGCATGACCGCGTTGCAGGCCGTCGAGAAGAAGGCCGTCGCCCTCGGATTCGAGCCCGCCGATCCGCGCGCCATCGTCATGGTCGAGCAGTCGCCGGCCGGGCATGCCAGCGCGCCGCCTGCCTCGGCGGCGGCTCCGCTCGCCTTGCCCGATGATCGCGCGAGCGCGACACCAACCCCGAACCTTCCGCCGCCGAGTCCGCCGAGTACGCCTGGAGCTGGACGCTGATGCCGATCAGCCAGAAGCGTCTCATCGTACTCTTCGCAATCCTGGCGGCCTGGGCCGTCGTGGTGATCGCGCGGCTCGTGCAGGTCCAGCTCATTCGCCATGCCGACTACTCCACGCGGGCGTTGCGCCAGCAGGAGCGCATCCTCGAGCTCACTCCCGTTCGCGGCTCGATCCTCGACTCGCACGAGCGCGTGCTCGCCGAGAGCGTCACCGCCGAGTCGATCTACGCCGACCCGCAGGCGATCACCGACGCCGCGCGAGCCGCGAAGCTGCTCGCGAAGATTCCGGCGTTGCAGACGACGGCCAAGGAGCTGAGGCGAAAACTGGAAGAAGGTGGCGGCTTCGTCTGGATCGCGCGCCAGTTTCCCGTCGAGGCCGCGGCAGAGGTCAAGAAGCTCAAGATCCCCGGGATCTATTCGCTGGAAGAGCACCGTCGCTCCTATCCGCGGCAGACGCTTGCATCAAACGTGATCGGATATGCCGGGCTCGACGGACAGGGACTCGCGGGCATCGAGCACTCATTTGATTCGTACGTCCGCGGCCACGCCGGCAGGGTCACGCTCCTGCGCGACGCCCGCCGAGGAATGTACCTGGTCGGTGGCGAAGGCCCGAACAAGCCGGTTGATGGAAACCACGTCGTCCTGACGATCGACTCGGTCGTGCAGTTCATCGCCGAGCGCTCGCTGAGCCGCGCGGTCGACGCCTACCACGCGGCCTCGGGGTCGGCGATCGTCCTCGATCCCTCGGACGGCGCGATCCTGGCCATGGCCTCGGAGCCCGCCTTCGATCCCAATCATTTTCGCGATGCCACTCCGGCCAGCCAGCGCAATCACGCGGTGCAGGACATGTTCGAGCCGGGCTCGACTTTCAAGATCGTGACCGCCTCGGCGGGGCTCGAGGAGGGGCTCGTCACGCCCTCGCAGATTCTCGATTGCGGCGATGGCAGCATCACCATCGGAACCACGACCATCCACGAGCACGGCCACATGCGCTACGGGATGCTCTCGTTCGAGGATGTGATGGTGCATTCCTCGAACGTCGGCGCGATCCGCGTCGGCCTTTCCCTCGGTCCGAAGCGCTTCTACGAATACATCCGCCGCTTCGGCTTCGGCGAGCGCACGGGCGTTCAGCTTCCTGGCGAGACGCCGGGCTTGGTCCGCCGCACCGAGAAATGGTCGCAGGTCTCCAACGCCAGCATCTCCATGGGCCAGGAGATCGGCGCTACGCCGCTGCAGATCACGCGGGCCTTCGCCGCGGTCGCGAACGGCGGCCTAATGGTCGAGCCGCGCATCGTCGATCGCGTGATCGATGCGAACGGGAAGACGATCTACAAGCCGCAAGCAACGCCGCCGGTGCGCGTGATCTCCGAAAAGACCGCGGCCGTTCTGAACGAGATCCTCAAGCAGGTCGTCGCGCGCGGCACCGGAGCGAACGCCGCGCTCGCCGAGCACATCGTCGCCGGGAAAACAGGAACGGCTCAGAAAGCTGGGCGCGGCGGCATCGGCTATCTGACGGACAAATACGTCGCGTCGTTCGGCGGCTACGTTCCCGCGGACCGGCCGCGGCTGGTGATCCTGGTGCTGATCGACGAGCCGAAGAATGCGCAGTACGGCGGCACCGTCGCCGCGCCTGTGTTCAAAGAGATCGCCGAGGCGACACTGCGATATCTCGGTGTCCCTCCGACCATTCCATCGCGAACCATCGGAATCGGCGGCGGCTCGATGCTGGCCGGCGCCACTATTCCCTCCGCGGAAGTTCCAGTCGCCTTGCCGATTGCTCCGCGTGCGACAGCATCGGCCGGAGGGACGCCTGACCTTCGCGGACTCGACGCTCGCGAGGCCATCGCCCGCGCCGTCGGTCAGGGGCTCGCGGTTCGAGTCGATGGAAGCGGCACTGTGATCTCGCAAGAGCCTGCTCCCGGCCTCGCGCTGCCGGCCGACAAGCGCATCGTCCTTCATCTCGCGGCGAGCGAATCGAGTGGCCGAACTTTTCAAGTTCGGCGGGTGGGGGAATCCCCAATCTCCGCAGCAGCAAGTCCCGCGATCGAGAACCGACCCGCGGAGCCGGCGCGATGAGATTCCGTGAGCTCCTTCGCGGAGTTGACCTCCTCGCCATGAGCGGTGATCTCGACGCCGACGTCAGCTCGCTGACCGCCGACTCGCGCGTCGTCACGCCCGGCGCCCTTTTCGTCTCCGTGCCGAGCTTGCGCAAAGGTGCAGAGGATCGCGGGCCTGAGTACATCGACTCAGCGGTCCGCGGCGGAGCGGTCGCGGTCGTTGCCGAGAGCGCGCCGCAACAAGGCGTGGCCTTCGCGCAAGTCGCCGATTCGCGCCGGGCCCTGGCGCACGTCGCCGCGGCGTTCTACGGCAATCCTGCGGAGAAGCTCTCGCTCACCGGCGTCACTGGCACGTCCGGCAAGACGACCACCACGCGCATGATCGAATCGATCTTCGATGCCACCGGCGAGCCCGCGGGATTGATCGGAACGATTGAGTATCGCGCCGGCGACGAACGGCTGGTCGCCGATCGCACCACCCCCGAGGCCAACGTCGTGCAGGAGTGGCTCGCACGCATGGTGCGCCTCGGCGTGACGCGAGCGGTGATGGAGGTCTCGTCGCACGCGCTCGTGCTGCATCGCGTCCTCGGCATCCGTTTCGCCGCCGCGGTTTTCACGAATCTCTCGCAGGATCATTTCGATTTTCATCGCGATTTCGAGGACTACTTCGCCGCAAAACGGACGCTCTTCGATCAGATCGATCGATCGAGACAAACCGCTGTGGTGAACATCGACGATTCCTGGGGCCGGAGGTTGGCGAGCGAGCTCGGAAGCGCCGTGCTCTCGTTCGGCCGTGGCGAAGAGGCCGTCGTTCGTCCAACGGCGGACTTCGAAGTCTCGGTGCGCGGTCTGCGCGGAAGCGTGCAGACGCCAGCCGGCGTCGTACGCTTGGAGTCGCCGCTCGTCGGCCTGCCGAATCTCTACAACTGGCTCGGAGCCATCGGCGCGGCCGTCGTGCTGGGAATTCCGATCGGCGTGATCGAGCGCGGCATCCGCGACCTCGCATCCGTGCCCGGCCGCTTCGAGAGAGTCGACGCCGGAGACGGCCCGACGGTGATCGTCGACTACGCCCACAAACCGGACGCGCTCGAGAAGCTCCTGCTCGCCGTGCGCGAGCTGGCCGGGCGCCGGAGGATCGTGCTGATCGTCGGCTGCGGCGGCGATCGCGACCGGCAGAAGCGCCCGATGATGGGAGCGATCGCAGCGCGGCTCGCCGACGAAACGATCCTCACCAGCGACAACCCACGCGGCGAGGATCCGGAAGCGATTCTCGACGAGATCGAGAAAGGGATGGCCGGCAGCGACCCGTCGCGCTATCGGCGGATCGCAGACCGGCGCCGCGCCATCTCCGAGGCCATCGCCGCGGCGGATGAGGACACCGTGGTCGTCATCGCCGGGAAGGGTCACGAGACCTACCAGGTCATCGGCGATCGCGTCGTCCACTTCGACGATCGGGAAGAGGCCGGTTTGGCATTGAAAATGCGGCATGAAAAAGCAGCTCGAATTTGATGCGAATTAGGATGAAAATTTTGTTGAAAGTCATTACGAAAAGCGATTATCATGGCTGGCGCCGGTTTGAAGCGTGTGCTGTTCCGGCTCCGTCAGTCCGTTTCGGTGTGCGTGGGTGGATGGCGATCGTTAGGCAGTCTTCGGGGGAAGGGACGATCGTCGAGGAAGCGCGGCGGGGCCGGAAGAGAACATCGCTTGCAGTCCGCGAGCAGCGCGCTGGCAAACGCGACGCCGCTCTCAGGAGGTCAGCATGCGCCTGACCTTCTCCCAGCTTGCCGAGATGACCGGCGGCGAAGTCGTCCAGGGTGGCGACGTCGTCACGGAGTCAGTGGTGATCGACAGCAGGGAAGTCCGTCCGGACTCCGTCTTCTTCGCGATCAAAGGCGAACGTCTCGACGGGCATCAGTTCCTCGACCAGGCCCTCGCGGCCGGGCGCGGCGCGGTCGTGGCACGCATTCCAGCCGCGATACCGGACGGCAAAGGGATCGTCCGCGTCGACGAGACGACCGCGGCTCTGCAACGGCTGGCGCGCTCGATCCGCACGAGCCGGCCGTTCCTTCTCGTCGCCGTCACTGGCTCGGCGGGAAAGACGACGACGAAGGAGATGATCGCCACTCTCGTCGCGACCGAGCGGAGGACGTGGAAGTCGTGGGGCAATTTCAACAACCTCATCGGCTGTCCGCTCTGCATCGACAACACGCCGGATGATGCCGAGGTCGTCGTCTCCGAGATGGGGATGAACCACAAGGGAGAGATCGAGCAACTCGCGCGGCTCACGCGACCGAACATCGGCGTCTACACGAACATCGGTCCGGTGCACATCGAGTTCTTCGGCACGATCGAGAAAATCGCCGAAGCGAAGCGCGAGCTGCTCGAGAACCTCGCGGACGACGGCGCGATCGTGGTGAACGCCGGCGATCCGCAGGTCATGCGCATCAGCGAGGGCTTCCACGGGCGAAAGGTCAGCTACGGCGTGGAGCCGGTTGCCGCGGACTACCAGGCGGCCTCGGTGGTGGAGCGCGGCCTGCTCGGCTCGCGGTTCGTGTTGCAGGCCGAGGGAACAAAGCGATCGATCGATCTCACGCTCCCGGGACGGCACAACCTCGAGAACATTCTCGCCGCGATCGCCACGGCCCGTACGATCGGCATCTCGTGGGAAGGCATCGTGTGCGGAATCGGAGAGCTCCGCCCAGCGAAGCATCGTGGCGTGGTGATGCTGTGGCGCGGCGCGACGATCTACGACGACACGTACAACTCGAACCCCTTCGCGCTGGGACGTGCGCTCGATCTGCTGCAAAAGGCGGACGCGCGGGGCCGCCGCATCGCCGTGATCGGCGACATGCTCGAGCTCGGAGAAAGAGAGCTGCAGTTTCATCGCGACGCCGGCAAGGCTATCCCGAGGGAGATCGATGCCGTCGTCGGCGTCGGCCCGCGTTCCAGGGCATTGCTCGACGGGGCGCGCGAGAACAGGTTTCCCGGCCAGAGTTTCTTCCATCTCGACGACGCGCAGATCGCCGGAGAGTTTCTCGTGGGATTCCTCGACGCGGGCGATCTGGTGCTGATCAAAGGTTCACGCGGCGTCGGTCTCGATCGCATCGTGACGATGCTTGAAAAGGAGAGCTAGCGTGCTGTACTACCTCCTCTACCCGCTCCGCAATCTGGTCTCCGGATTCAACGTGTTCCGGTACATCACGTTCCGGACGGCCTTCGCCGCGCTGACCGCGCTGCTCATCTCGTTCCTCTGCGGTCCATGGGTGATCGAGAAGATGACCCGGATCAAGATCGGCCAGTTCATCCGCGAGGAAGGGCCGAAGTCGCACCAGCAGAAGGCCGGCACGCCGACGATGGGCGGGATTCTGATCAACTTCGCGATCGTGATTCCGACCATTCTCTGGGCCGACATTCTCGATCCCTACGTCTGGATCATCCTCTTCGTGACCTTCGCCTACGGAGCGATCGGTTTCGTCGACGATTACCAGAAGCTGGCGAGGAGGCGGAACCTCGGCCTGACGGGATGGCAGAAGCTCGGGATGCAGGCCGTGGTCGCGCTCCTGGCCGGCTGCGCGATCGCGTACCTGCCGAGCATCCACAACAACTACTCCACGGTGCTGACGTTTCCGTTTGTCAAGAACGTCGTGCTGAACCTCGGGTACCTCTACATTCCGTTCATCGCCGTGATCCTGGTCGGGGCATCGAACGCCGTGAACCTCACCGACGGCCTCGACGGACTGGCCATCGGCTGCACGCTGATCGCCGCCGTGACGTACACGATCCTCACGTACGCCGCCGGCAATTTCAAAGTGGCCGACTACCTGCGCATCGCCTGGGTGCCGCAGACCGGCGAGCTGGCGGTGTTCTGCGGAGCGATGGTCGGAGCGTCGCTCGGATTTCTCTGGTTCAACGCCCACCCGGCGGAGATTTTCATGGGCGACGTGGGCTCGCTCGCGCTCGGCGGCGCCATCGGCTGCCTGGCGGTGATGATCAAGCAGGAGATCCTGCTGATTCTCGTCGGCGGCCTCTTCGTCGTGGAAGCGCTCTCGGTCATTCTGCAGGTGGCCTCGTTCAAGCTGACCGGCCGCCGCATTTTCAAGATGTCGCCGTTGCATCACCACTTCGAGCTGTCGGGGTGGAAGGAGAACCGCGTCGTCGTCCGCTTCTGGATCATCGCGATCATTTTCGCGCTGCTCAGCCTGGCGACGCTGAAGCTGAGGTAGATCACGAAACAGGTTGCACCGTCATCCTGAGCCGCGTAGACGGCGAAGGATCTCGAAATTGCAGGATCGTCCCTATTGAGATCCTTCGCC
>DASQGS010000235.1:0-3689 GCA_035632455.1 Thermoanaerobaculia bacterium
GCGCAGCAGGCCAAGCCGAACTGCATCGGCCAGAGAGACGATTTCCTGGCCCAGTTGAAGATTTTGTCGACCTTGGTTGTGAGGATGTTGCCAACGGTCCCCGGCGCGGGATCGAATCGGTTCTCAATCAGACCCATGAAAGGACCTTCCTCTTCCAAGCATAGAAGTAGCCGATCAGGAGGATCGCCAGGAAGACCGCCATCTCCACTGCTCCAAACCACCCGAGTTGCTTGAATCGAATGGCCCACGGAAAGAGGAACACCGTCTCGACGTCGAACACGATGAAGAGCACGGCGATGAGGAAGTAGCGCACCGAAAACCGGTGATCGAAGGCCAGCGAGCTGGCCGGAATCCCACACTCGTACGGCTCGAGCTTGACCCGCGTGGGACTCGAGGCTCGGACAAGCGGAGTGATGATGAATAACGTGACGACTGGGACCGAGATGACGATCAGGGCGGCCACCAGCAACACCGAGTAGTTCGCCATAGGTTGCGTCTCTCTGGAGACGGGCGTAATTGTAAACGGCGGTCGACAGGAGTCAACCCAAAAGACACAGCAGATACGTGATCAGCGATACCGCGCGCGACGTGTGCGTTGCGCAACGCGCGATCGCGATTCGACGAACCCTCGTCAACCCCGCTTCTGCCTTCAAAACAGTTGCTTCTGGAAGCTCCAGCCATCCAGCAACGGGCCTATCCCCTGCACCAGCACGCGGATGTCGTGGCCGATCCCGTCAGGAAGCACGAGCCGTTTCGCTTCTTCACGGGCATCGATGAGCGCGAGCCCGCTCTCGACGGAATCGATCGAGACGTCCTGGGCTGGGCGAAAGAGCTCGTGGTCCGTGATTCCGAGCGACAGAAGGAACCTGGCCTGGCGATCGAAGAACAGAGTCACGAAATCGTGGCGCTCCCCGGCGCGCTGCAGATCGGAAAAGTTGATGTGGGCGGTCAGATCCTGCTCACCGGGCCGAGCCAGGAGGTCACGACCGACGCGCTGACCAGAATAAGACGCCGCAGTTCCGAATCGCCGCGCCCGCGGATGGAAGAGCTGGCGATCGGTGAACCCGTAGTCGAACGTCACGATGAGCCCGTTCGACACGAAGCAGACGATCTCCTCATAACATGCCTCCCAATCGAGTGATAGGTCGGCAAACTGGCCATCTTCGAGCCCGATGCCGCGGCTCGCCAAGTAATCCTCGTACGCGCCCGGCGCCTCGTGCTCAGTCCAATCGAGCGCCCCGTCGCGCTCCGTGACCCAAAGCTCGTGCAGATGCTCCCCGCGGCGGACAAGACGCGCACACGGGAAAGCGTCGAACAGCTCGTTGCTGATCACGAACTGCGAGTCGCATCGATCGACGTCTCCGATGGAGTCGACGAACACGGTCCTTTGCTCCTCGCGTATCGCCGCCGGAACCCGATCCAGCGAGCGATCCACACCCCACACGCGGGCCCGGCTCAACAGCTCCCGCGGAACATGATCGAGCGCGTCGTGAAGCAGCGTTCCATCTCCGCAACCGAGGTCGACGATCGCAGAGACTTCGTCACGATGGCGGGCGAGGAACTCGGCGATCAGCCTGCCGATGGCGTATGCAAACACAGGAGTCAGAGTCGGTGACGTGATGTAATCGCCGTCCTTGCCGACCGGACTCTCGCGGCGCATGTAATAGCCGAGCTCGGGATGGTAGAGCGCCAGCTCCATGAAATCGCGAAAGGAGAGGTCGCCGCCGGCCAGCAGCGATTGAATCACGGCAGACAAGTCCCGCGTTGCCGGCATCGAGGAATCGTAGCACCGCAATCGTGTCATCCTGTCCCATCGGTCCCATCTGTCCCATCAGTCGACCTCTGACCCATCCCGTGGACACTCTGTCGCTCCGAAAGAACAAGATCATCCCGAATACACGGCTCCACCCACGCACGCCCCGCGTGGCATCACTGTTGCGAAGGGACCGGAAACGGATACGGAAATCCTGCGACTACCGAGCGCGGTTGGTGTCTGATAGACCCGGTCGCTTCCGCTCAGGAATGCAAAATGTCGCGCAATTACCGGAGGTAGCGAAATGACACGCAAACTCTCGATCCTGCTTCTCATCACACTCTTCGTCATGTCCTGCGTCAGCTCCGACGATCCGGACAAGAAGGCCAAACAGGGCGCTGAGATCGGCGCGGTTGCCGGGGCCATCGCCGGAGCCATCCTTGGAAAACAGACCGGCGACCCGCGCACGGGCGCAGCCATCGGCGCCGCCCTCGGCGCAGGCGTCGGCGCGGCGATCGGCCACGACATGGACCAACAGGAAAAGGAGCTGCAGCAGATTCCCGGCGTCGCCGTCCGGCGCCTCTCACAGAACGAGATCGACGTCCAGCTCCAGGACGGCATTCTCTTCGACAGCGATTCCACGGCCCTTCGTTCCGACGCTCGGGCGACCCTGCGAACGCTCGCCGAGAACTTCCGCCGCTATCCGGACGAGGACATCAGCGTCGACGGCCATACCGATTCGATCGGCTCTCCGGAGCACAAGCTCGCCATCTCGAAGCAGCGCGCCGAATCCGTACGCCTCTTTCTCATCGAACAAGGCGTGCCCGAATCGCATGTCGCCGCCCACGGCTACGCCGACACGATCCCGAGAGCGACAAACAACACACCCGAAGGACGCCAGATGAACCGCCGCGTCGAGATCCACGTTCGCGCGAAACCGAGAAGGTAGGGCCACGGGCTAGTCGGCAGCCCCACTTCCTCGGAGAGGCGACTCCTTGGGAGTCGGCTCGCCGAACACGTAGTGGCTGAACCAGTCCAGGTTGTGCTCGAGCACCGCTCTGTTCGACTTCGGCTTGGTGATGCCATGTCCGAATCCGGCGTAGAGAATCAGGCGTGCCGGGACACCGTTGTCTCGGAGACCGCGGTAGAGCTCGAACGCGTTCGGGGGCGGCACGCGCTTGTCGCGCTCGCCGTGCTGGATCAGCGTCGGCGTCTTCGCGTTCTTGATGTTGGTCATCGGTGACGTCAAACCGTAGACCGCAGAGTCCTCCCACGGCGTGGCGTGGAGATATTGCCGCGTGAAAGGCGTGATATCGGTGTTGACGTAATACGTGACCCAGTTGCTGATGCCTGCGCCAACGGAGATGGCCTTGAATCGATCGGTGTTTGTCGTCAGGAACGCCGAGATGTAGCCGCCCTGCGACCATCCCATCGAACCGAGCTTCCTCTCATCGACCATGCCCCTGGCCACGAGAGAGTCGATGCCGCTCATCACGTCCCACATATCGCCGATACCGAGGTTGCGAACATTGAGCGATCGGAAACGCTCCCCATAGCCGGCGCTGCCGCGATAGTTCGGCTCCAGCACCAGCGCGCCTTTCGCCAGGAAGAGCTCGATCGGATAGTACCGATTCGCAGGATTGAGAACGGGACGTGAAACCGAGGTCGGTCCGCCGTGGATGACGACCAGGAGGGGATACTTCTTCGAATGATCGTAGTTCGCGGGTTTGTGCAGCACTCCCTCGATGGTCTCCCCATCCTTGCTCTTCCACGTCATCATCTCGACGGTGCCAAGCGTGAAGCCGGCCAGTTGCGCGGTCATGTCGGTCACCTTGCGCGCCATCAACGCATGTCCGCCACTTGGAAGCGCGGCGACGAAAATCTCCTGAACATGCGTGGCGTCGGACGCGCTGAAGGCGATCGACCGAAAGTCGCG
>DASQGS010000236.1:0-8057 GCA_035632455.1 Thermoanaerobaculia bacterium
GCAGATTGAGGCGAGTGGCCAGCGAATTTCGACAAAGCGGTTTTCGGAGCGGCGAAGCTCCCTCTCCCCGCCAATACGGTATCGCCAAAAAGGCAAATCGCAATTCGGGGAGAGGGCAGGGAGAGGGCAACGCAGCGGCAGAGACTCTCGCCACCGCCCCGTTTCTTTTGGCTCGATCCTGCCGCTAGTTTCCCCTCTCCCCGGCCCTCTCCCCGAACTTCGATCTTTGTTCTTGGTGCGACCATTGGCGGGGAGAGGGGGACGCACGCGTCTCCATCCCCTGCTCTCCTCTTCACATTCCTTCCACCCGGACGGCACATAAATCAGCGACAATGGCGCGACTCGGAATCATCTCCCACGGAACGAAATGGAGGAACGATGCACCGACGGTTCATCATCACTATCACCATGGCAATTCTCATCCTGCTCTTCGCCCTCAGCACTCATGCTCAGCAGAAGACCATTCTCTTCGATGCTGCACATGCCCAGACGGCCGGGAATGCCGATTGGACGCTCGATGAAGACGTCTGCGGCACCGCGCAGCGCTTTCCCACGCCCGACCAGTCCGGAATCACATCATCGACTCCCGAGACGTACTGGAACGGCGCCTTCTCCGCCTTCGGCGTGGACGTCGTCAAGAAGGGCTTCCACGTCGAGAGCCTCCCGGTGGGCGCGCGAATCAGCTACGGCGACGGCACGAATGCGCAGGATCTGTCGCACTACAACGTGTTCGTCATTCCTGAGCCGAACATCCGCTTCACCGCCGCGGAGATCACGGCGATCAGGAGCTTCGTGCAGAACGGCGGCGGGCTCTTCATGATCGCCGATCACGCCGGCGCCGATCGCAACAACGACGGCTGGGATGCCGCCGGCATCTTCAACGACCTCATGGGCAGCCCCAGCATTTTCGGGATCACATACGGCGACAACTCATCGAACCGCACGACGGATTGGTTTGACGATCATCCCGACTCCAACTACACGACCGACACGACCTCGCCGATCATCTACACGGGCCCGTTCGGATCGCCATCGGCAGGCCGAGGCCTCGGGCTGTTCGGCTCGACCTCGATGACCATCGCCGGCAACGCCAAGGGCCACATCTGGATGACCACGGGAACGCACGACACCTCGACCCAAGTCACGTTCGCGACGTCGACGTACGGCTCGGGGCGTATCGCGGCGGTCGGCGACTCCTCGACCGCCGAGGATGCGACCAATGGCTGCGGCCACGGAACGTTCCTCGGATACAACGATCCCAGCTACGACAACGGCATCATCATCGCCAACGCCATCGCATGGCTCGCGAATGGAGGAACCCCCGACACACAATCCCCCACCGTCTCGATCACCGCGCCGGCGAGCGGTGCAACCGTGAGCGGGACGGTCGCAGTGAACGCCACTGCCTCGGATAACGTCGGCGTGACCAAGGTCGAGTTCTACCTCGACGGCACGCTGAAGAGCACCGACACCACCTCGCCCTACTCGTGGAGCTGGGATACGACGTCGTCTTCCAACGGCTCGCACACGCTCACGGCGAAAGCCTACGACGCCGCCGGAAACATCGGCACGTCCAGCGCGATCCCAGTCACGGTCGACAACGTCGTGACCGGCACCGACATCTCCGGCTGGGTGATCACGCAACAGAACGCGACCATCAACTACACGATCCCGGCGGGCACGGTGATCCCGGCCCGAGGTTACGTGATCATCGCGCGACAGGCGACGAAGGCGGCGTTCGAGACCTTCTGGGGCGTGACCCTCGGAGCGAACGTCGTTTATCTCACCACCAGCGGCGGCACGTTCCCGCAGATCAACGGAAGCGAGAATTACACGCTCAAGAATGCAAGCGGCACAGTGATCGATGGCCCCACGATCTCGATGGCCTCGGGCGCGCTGCAGGACATTCAGCGGAAGGACCCGTGCCTCGCGCCCGGCCTGACCTCGAGCTGGACCGTCTCGTCGACGACCGCCGCGAACCCCGGCAGCGGCGCCGGCACCGGCTGCAGCAAAGGCGTCGTGATCAACGAATTCTCCGACGCCTCGGGCAGCGGCAACTTCATCTACGAGTTTGTCGAGTTGTTCAACGATCGGTAGCGGCGAATTTGAAACTCCACTCTCCCCGCCCGCCACATGGTGTGTGCGAGCGGGGGGAGCGGACAGCTTTGCGCGAGTGGTCATCGAAAGCGGGGCGAGCCGCCGCAGTCCAAAGCGGCGAGCCGCCGCAGTCCATCACTCGTATTCGTTACGAGTTTCGTAACTTGACATCCCTCAGCCCTTACCGCAGTATGGGGGTCCAATGACGAACGTGCTAAGAATGTGTTGGGGCTGTCGTTAGCCGAAACCAGTTCTGGCTCGTTCGATCTCTGCTTCCTTTCAGCACCGATTCCAGTGATCGCCCACGAGCCAGAAGTATTCGGCCGTGGGCTTTTTGTTTTTGCGTAGACCGCAAGTGAACCGCGATACGACGAACGAGATAAACCAAATGACGATCAGGACTGCCACGAAACCCGAGACCCGCATGGCGACGCCGATGTGTTGTTGCTGCTGCTGTCGCTGCCCACCCGGCGTGTACCTCGTGGCGTCCCGACGATGAACTGATACCCACATCGACAAGGAGACAGAGGCCCACCGCCGGAGCGATCCGGCGGTGGGCCTTTTTCGTTTATGGAAACCAAAGCGCAGCGCATCGAGCGATTGAAGCGTGAGAAGAACCCGTGGGAGGCTCTGGACGAGCTCCGGCGCGTTGCGGCCGAAGGCATCGAAAAGATTCCTGCGGAATGGATGGGAACCTATCTCCGGTGGTGGGGCGTTTATCCGCAGGGCGACGGCGCGGGCGTTCTCGGAGGGAAGGGCGGGGAAGGCAAGTCGGCGCCGTACCTGATGCTGCGCATCCGCCTGACGAACGGACTGTTGCAGGCGCATCAGCTCCGGACCATCGCAGAAGTGGCGCGCGAGCATGCCCGCGGAATCGCGGACATCACCGTGCGCCAGAACATCCAGCTCCATTGGATCGCGCTGGAGAGCCTGCCGCGCGTGCTCGAGTCCCTCTGGTGCGCCGGGCTCACGACGATGGGCTCGTGCGGCGACGACACACGCAACATCACCGGGTGCCCGCTGGCCGGGCTCGACGGCGACGAGATCGTTGACGCCTCACCGCTCGCGCTCGACGCCACGCGGATGCTCGTCGGCAATCGCGATTTCTACAATCTACCGCGCAAGTTCAAGGTCTCGATCAGCGGATGCCGCGCCTGGTGCTCGTATCCGGAGATCAACGACGTGGCCGTCAATGCCGTCCAGATCAACGGCGACATCGGCTACTCGATCCGCGTCGGCGGCGGTCTCTCGGCCGATCCGCACCTCGCGGTGAAGCTGCCGTTTCTACTGCGACATCACGAGGTCCTGCCGGTAGTGAAGGCTGCGGCCGAGATCTATCGCGACGCCGAGGTGCTGCGCGAGCATCGCGACCGCGCCAGGCTCAAGCACCTCTTTCTCCGCCATGGCTGGACCGCCGATCGATTCGCGTCGGAGATCGAGCAGCGCCTCGGCTACGCGCCGGAGCGACATGAATTCGACTCCTCACCAGACACCTATCGCGATCACGTCGGCATTCATCCGCAGAAGCAGCCGGGCCTGAGCTACGCCGGCGTGTCCATCGTCAGCGGGCGCACCTCGGCGCAGCAGCTCGCGGCGGTGGCATCAATCGCAGAGCGCTTCGGAAGCGGCGAAGTACGAACGACGAACATGCAGAACCTGCTGATTCCGAACGTACGCAACGAACGGACCGCCGAGGCCGCCCAGGCGCTCGCCGAGATCGGCCTTCCAACCTCGGGCTCGCCGTTCGCGCGCGGCGCCATCGCCTGCACCGGCGCCCAGTTCTGCCGGCTGGCCATCACCGAGACCAAGTCGTTCACGCGCTGGCTCGTCACCGAGCTCGAGGAGCGGATGCCCGGATTCGCGCAGCACCTCAAGCTCAACGTGACCGGCTGCCCGAACAGTTGCGGCCAGCACTGGATCGCCGACATCGGCATCGAAGGCAAGAAGATCAAGGTCGGCACGCAACTCGTCGATGCCTATTACTTCTGCGTCGGCGGCGGCGTTGGCAAACACCAAGCCATCGCCCGGCCGATCGGGTACCGCTGCCTCGCGGCCGACGTGCCTGACGCCATCGAACGGCTCCTCGATCGCTACCTGCTGCTTCGCGACGAGGACGAGGACCTGCGCCGGTTTTTCGCGCGCCACTCCGATGAGGAGCTGCGCTACTGGCTCGCAGGCGTACCGGTCGAGACCGCGTTGCGCGATGCATCGCCCGGCCGCCCGCCACATGAGATCGACATTTAGGGCTCAAAGGAGAAGAACCGTGACGACCCAAATCTACGCACAATCATCCTCACTCGGAATCGCTCCGCACGGCGGCGCGCTCGTCGATCTGGCGAGCGGAGACGGACGAAGCAGCAAAGGACTTCCGTCGGTCGAGATCACTTCGCGGAACCTGAGCGATCTCTACCTTCTCGCCACCGGCGCGTTCAGTCCGCTGCGCGGATTCATGCGCTTCGACGATGCGCGCAGCATCGTCGAGCGTTTGGAGCTGAACGATGGCGCGCTGTGGCCGATCCCGATCCTTCTGCAACTGTCATCCCTGGAGGCGGAGAAGATCAATGCCGGCGCCACTGTGGCTCTAAGCTTCAACGGGACGACCGTCGGGACGATTCGGGTCGAAGAGCGGTTCCGCGTTCCGCTGTCGGCATGGGCCTCGGCGATCTACAAGACCGCTGATTCGGCGCATCCCGGCGTCGATGCTTTCCTCCGTGCGGGCGAGATGGCCATCGCCGGTCCGGTGACGTGGCTCGGCGACGCACGGGAGCTCGGCCTCACGGGCCTCACACCGATCGAGACGCGGGCCGAGGCCGCGAAGCGCGGCTGGTCGACGCTGGTTGGATTCCAGACCCGCAACCCGATCCATCGCGCTCACGAGTACATCCTGCGCACGGCGCTGGAGACCATCGACGGACTTCTGCTGCATCCGCTTGTTGGCGACACGCGCGGCGAGGATGTCCCGGCGGACGTACGGCTGCGCTGCTACGACGTGCTGATCGAGAACTACCTGCCGCAGTCACGCGTGCTGTTCTCGACGTTTCACGGCTGGATGCGCTACGGCGGTCCGCGGGAGGCGGTGCTGCACGCGATCGTGCGCAAGAATTTCGGCTGCACGCATTTCCTGGTCGGTCGCGATCACGCCGGAGTTGGCAAGTATTACGGCCCGTTCGAGGCCCAGGCACTGTTGCGCAGCATTCCGGCGGAGCGCCTCGGAATCCGGCCGATTTTCTTTGATGCGATCTTCTATTGCATGCGCTGCCAGTCGATGGCCACGTCGCGGACGTGCGCGCATTCAGTGGATCATCAGTTGTCGCTCAGCGGCACCGAGGTCCGGCGCAGGCTGAATGCGAACGAGCCGCTGCCGCAGGAAGTGACGCGCCCTGAGGTTGCTGCTGTGCTGCGCGAGAGCTACCGGCAGGCGGCGGTGGCCGGTGCTTGAGATCCTCATCGGACTGGCAGGCGGGATTCTCATCGGAGCAACCGGCGCCGGTGCCGGTCTGCTCGTCACGCCGGTGCTCATCCTCGCGGGCTACCGGCCCATGGTCGCGGTCGGGGCGGGGATGGGAACGCTGCTGGTGTCGAAGGCCGTGGGCGCGCTGGAGCTCCGCAGCCTCGGCGCGCGGCCGGAACGTTCCGGCTGGCTCGTGATCGGCGGAGGCGTCGCCGGTGCGATTCTCGGTTCGCTGCTGGCGACGCGCTTGATGGGCCTCAATCTCGTATCTGATTCGCACTTGCGCATCGCGATCGGTATCGTGTTGCTACTCAGCGCCGCGGCGGCGACGTGGGCGAGCGGACGGGACGATCGGCCGGCTTCCGCGGCACGCCTGACGAACGCGCCGCTGCTGTTCGGAGTGGGCTTCATCGTCGCGGTGATCGTCTCGATCACCTCGGCTGGGTCGGGTGGGCTGCTCGTTCCGCTCCTGCTCGTCGGCCAGTCCGCGCGAATCCCGCAACTCGTCGCGACGAGCAGCGTCTTCGGATCGATCGTTGGCGCGCTGAGCCTCGGTTTGCACTGGAGCTTGTTCTCGCTCGACCTGCCGCTGCTCGGCCTGTTGCTCGCCGGCCTCATCCCGGGCGTCGTGGCCGGCGCGTATCTCTCGCGACGGATCTCCCGCACGTTCCTGGTCTGGGCGGTGCACATGCTCGGTATCTCGTTCGGCGCGGCGCTGCTGGTTGTGTGATGAGACACGCTTTGAAATGAAAAGGAGATGATTCCCATGAGCAGTGCTCTTTCAGACGCAGTAACCATTCCCGACGCCGAGCATTGGGCGGCCTCGCAGGTGGTCCTCTGGGGCGTTGAGCAGTACGGTCACGACATCGCGATTGCCTCGAGCTTCGGCGCGGAGGACGTGGTTTTGATCGACCTCGCGGCGAAGCTCGCTCCAGGAATACGAGTGTTCACGCTCGACACGGACTTCCTCTTTCCCGAGACCTACGAACTGATCGAGACGATCGAGCGGCGATACGGCATCAGCGTCGAGCGCACGCGATCGAAGTTGACGCCGGAGCAACAGGCGGGCGCGCACGGCGAGGCACTCTGGAAGAGCGATCCCGATCTCTGCTGCCGTCTGCGCAAGGTCGAGCCTTTGACCGACATGCTCACTGGTCTCTCGGCGTGGATCACCGGCATCCGCCGCGATCAGGCGCCGACGCGGGCGAATGCGCAGAAGATCGAGTGGGACGTGCGCTTCGGCCTCATGAAATTGAATCCGATCGCCGAATGGAAGTGGGACGAGCTCTGGACGTACATCCGTGCGAATGATGTTCCCTACAATCCGCTGCACGACCGGAACTACCCCAGCATCGGCTGCACGCATTGCACGCGTCCGGTGGCGGCGGGCGAAGACCCACGCGCGGGACGCTGGTCTGGAACCGGGAAGGTCGAGTGCGGATTGCACGTGAAGTGATGATGTCATCCTGAGCCGCGTAGACGGCGAAGGATCATCTTGGCAGGATCGTGGCTCTCGCAAGGAGATCCTTCGCCGCGCTACGCCCCCATCCGGGGGCTTCGCCGGCTCAGGATGACACGGTCCGCGTGATCATCAGCCAGGTGAGGGATCGCGAATCGCGTTGTGCATGCGCTCCTTCGCGCGCACGGCCATGCGCAATGCGGCCTGGAGCGGGCGATGCCAGGGCCGCCAGGGCCCCCTGTGCTGAAGCCAGACTACGCGCTGATCCTCAGATGCGCGCCGGAACAGGTCGACGGTCTCCGGAGCGAATTGGGTTCGATGGCACTCCAGATCGCGAATCAGGTAGTCCCATGTCGATCGCACGTCCATGGCCGTCGCTGAAGGTGATCCGGCGGTTACGGCAATCGGGTCCAGGAGTGTCACCCGCGATTGAGCGAACGTGACAGGCAGAGGCAGGGCGAGCTGCTGAACCAGAATCGCGATCGCACGATGGTCGGCGTGCCATGTGCAGCCATGCCTCCATTCGAACGTGACGATCCGGTCCGGCGCGTAGGCTTCGATGATCGACGCGAAGCGCCGGCGCAGCGCGCGCATGCCGCCGGCCTCGGCGGTCCAGGCCCGCAGCACTGCATCGGGCGTGAGCGCCGCCGCGTCGCGGCAATTGGCGAACCACACCTCGCCGCCGAACAGTGCCGCCGCGGCGCGCATCTCCCGCTCGCGCACGCGACCGAGATCCTCACCTCGCGGCAAGGGCAGAAGGCATTCTCCCGACTCGCCTCGGGTGGCAACGAGGAACCCGCACTCGGCCTTTCCCGAGGCAGACAACGCCCCCAGCCACGGCGCGACGAATTGCTCATCGTCCGGATGGGCACCAATCCACAATAGCCGCATGCGTGCCCGCATTGTGGCAGAAGCGTGGCCTCAGGTGGGCGCGGGCCGGGTGCCCAGGGTCGAGTGTTCTACTTGCCCGCCGGCTGTTCCAATCCAGACACGCGCCAGGTCGCGTCGACAACTCCTCGGAAGAACAGTTGAACCGAGAAGCCTGCGGCG
>DASQGS010000237.1:0-7567 GCA_035632455.1 Thermoanaerobaculia bacterium
AGAGGCCCGTCAGCCGTCCCATCTCTTCCGGTATGGACGTCAGCTCATTGTGCCCAAGATCCAGCATGGTGAGCCCGGTCAGGTTTCCTATGTCCGGCGAAACGGCCGCAATACGATTCTCCGACAGATCCAGTATCTCCAAACCCTTTAGCCGCCAGAATGAATCAGGCACCGAGGTCAGCAGGTTCTTTCCCAATCGCAGGTCTACGAGACGCCGCAGCACGCCAAGAGCCTCCGGCACACTCTCGAGTCGATTGCCACGCGCGCAAAGGCGCTCGAGGTGCGCCAGACGGGCGATCGTCGAAGGAAGGGCGCTCAACTGGTTACCATCCAGATGCAGATCGCGAAGCTCGGTCAGAGTTTCGATTACAGCAGGAAGCGACGTGAATCGATTCTCGTCAAGGTAGAGCCGTTGCAAGCCTATGGCGCTCGCGAGCGATGCGGGCAAATCCGAGAGGCGATTGCCCGTGAGGTCGAGATGTCTCAGGCCGGCGCCCAGCTCGTGCGAGTCATCGAGAGACTCGAGGCCGAGATATCGAAGGGAAAGATCGGACATGCTACCTACATTTCTTGCTACACCCTGCGATCGTGTCATCCTGGGCCGGCGGAGCCCCGATAGGGGCGTAACGCGGCGAAGGATCTCCTTCGCTCAGGATGACACGATTGCGGATTGTCACGGAGCACAACCGCGGGGCGGGGACGCCCCGCGGTTGCGGCCGGGACGGCCGCGCTCCGGTTCGCTATTTCACGGGCGGTATGGGAATCGATCCCGTGAATACATAGGCCTGTAAGAGCGCGATCAGCCCGATGACAGCCGCGCCTGCCACGGAGTGCCACCAGACCTTGCGGAAGATCGGGCCGAGGGCATGGGAACGCTCGTAGGGATCGTCGTAACAAGCGGCACAGGCGACCATGATCGATTGGGCGTCGATCATCTTCCCCATGACGCCGCCGGTGGAATTGGTGGCGACGATCAGGACCTCGTTCAAGTGCAGTTGTTGGGCCGTGATCCTCTGCAGACTTCCGAACAATGCGTTCGATGCCGTGTCGGAGCCGGTCAGGAAGACGCCCAGCCATCCGAGGTAGGCGGCGAAGAAGGGATAGAGGACGCCGGCCGAAGTGAAGGCGAGGCCGAGGACGGCGTCGGTGCCGGAATAGCGCGTAAGAAATCCGAGCCCGAGAACCTGGCCGATGACCAGCACCGGGATCTTCATCCGTCGCGCGGTGCGCACGAACGCTTCCTTCCACTGTTTGGCCGAGAGTCGGAGAGCGAGTCCGGAGAGAAGCGCGGCAACGAATACGCCGGTGCCTGCGGCCGAGAGCCAGTTGATCACGAACTGCGCACCTTCGGGCTTCGCATTTGCGGCGACCACCGGCGGCGTACGCTGCACCTTATTGTGCAGGGCGGGCATACTGAAGACCGGCCGCGACAGCGTGCCCGAGAAGTCGGAGCCGAGCACGGTGGTCTTGAATTTGACCGACTGGAAGAGGTTGTCGAGGAAGGCCTTGTCCTTCGGATAGCCCCACAGCGCGCAGCAGAGGATCAGGATGGCCCACGGGATCCAGGCGCCGACGGTCTGCTTGGCGGTGTAGCCATATTTCCATTCCTTCGGCGCGTCTGCGCTGCCTGCGGCCCGTGCTGCTGCGCCTTCGGCTGCCGAATCGCGCTCGGCCTTGAGCAGGAACCGGGTCTTGGGGTGCCAGATGAAGCGCAGGAAGAGCGCGGTGCAGATGACGGAGAAGACGCCGGAGACGACGTCGGTCATCAGGTGGAACGCGCTCGTCCCCGAGGCGAAGTACTGCATGATCGCGAACGTGCCGCCGGAGACCAGCGCGCCCGGCCAGACCTCGAACGCCTCCTTCCACGTGCCGCCCTCCATCTTCACGAATGTGACCACGAGCCAGAACGGCACGAGGATCGAGACCCACGGAAGTTGATGGCCGGCCATCGTGGACAGCGTCAACTGGTCGAGCTTGCTGACGAGCGCAAGGGTCACGATCGGCGTGCCGATCGCACCCCAGGCGACGGGCGCGGTATTCGCGAGAAGGTTGAGCACGGCTGACTGGAAGGGTCTGAATCCGAGGCCGACCATGACCGCGCCGGCGATCGCGACCGGCGTGCCGAACCCCGACGTGCCTTCGATGATGGCGCCGAAGGAGAAGGCGATCAGCAGAACCTGGAGCCTGCGGTCGAACGAGATGTGGATGATCGATTCCTTGACGATCTCGAACTTCCCGGTAATGACGGTCATGGTGTAGAGGAACATGGCCGCCAGCACGATCCAGATGATGCCGAGGAATCCCGACAGCCCGCCGTAGACGAAGGCCGAGAACGCCGACGTCAGCGGCATCTTGAAGGGCAGGCAGGACACGAGAAACGCCGCGATGACGCCGTAGAAGGCGGCATACGGCGCGGCAATGCCGAGGTGACGGACTCCTTGTTTGTCGCGGTGAGGGTGGAGGGCGATGAAGTAGAGAAGGACGCCGATCGGGATTGCGGCAATGACGGTGGACAGGAACACGTTCCCCATGGGGTCGTAGTTCTGGTGGTACATGTCGGGTTTCCCTCCAGATTCTGGGTCTCGAATGGGAGGCAGCTCGCGCTGCTGGGAAACAACGTCACGATGGAATGCGTGTGTGGGCGACACTATAGAGGAACTGCGGAAGGAAGAGTAGATGAACGTGAGAACCCGGGCGCTGCGCCATTCGTCAGAATCGCAAATGGCCCGCTGGATCTTCTCCCTCTTTCTCCTGCCTGCGCTGGCCCTCGGTGCGGAATCCGAGGGCCCGGCGACGCTCACCTGGCACGACACCGCCCGCGATGTCTATGTCGACGGCAAGCTCGATCGCCGCGTACAGACGTTGTCGTGCAGCGAGTTGCGCAGGCTGGCGCTCGTCCCGCCCGATTCCGATGGCGTCGTGATCCTCGACCCGGTTTCCAAGACGATGGCTCGGGCGCCGAAGAGTGTCTTCGTGTTCGAAGCGGATCGCTCGTCGGCGACCACGCCGCGCACGTACGCGAGCTCGCCCGGCGGTGACATCGTCGTTCCCGAGGCGCGGCGTTACCTGGCGAGCGTCGACGGCCACAGCCTCCTCGTCGTTCCGCATCAGGGACACGCGGGGCCGATGACCGCGGGAGAGCTCTGGCAAACGGTTCCGATCTGGTGGGCGATCTACCAGCATTACGAGCCCGATGCCGCAGCGGTGGCGGAGCTTCGGCAGGAAACGCCGCCCACGCAGATCACCATCATCTTCGGGACTTGGTGCAGCGACAGCGAGTATCACGTTCCGCGATTGCTGAAGGCGCTGCACGAGGCGAGCAACCGCAATCTCGATGTCAAGCTCGTGAGCATCGGCCCCGATCTACTCGCGCCGCTCGATTTCGTGGAGCGCGAGCATTTGATCAATGTGCCGACGGTCATTGTGGAGCGCCGCGGGAAGGAGATCGGCCGCTACGTCGAGACGCCTCGAAGCGAGAGGGTCGAGTCCGACCTCGCGGCCATCGTCAGCGGCAAACCGCTGCCGAGGCATCCGGGCCGTTGGAAACACGGCCAGCGCCTCGCCGGCGGCGCGTACTCGCTGCGCGATGCCTCGGGCCGCCGCGGAGCGGAGGAGTTCGAGATCTTCTCCGCCGACGGGAACGGGATCGTCGTCCACAGCACGATCGAGTACCCGGGGGAAACGATCGAAGTCTGGGCGTCGCTCGACAAGACCAGATCGCCGGATTTCGCGGAAGTCACGCGCCACCGGGGCTCGCACCTCGAGCGCGCCCGGTACAACCTCGATAAGAACCGCTTCAGCGTCCATTCGCGCGGCGATGAGGGAGGAATCGGCCAGCAGGATATCGAAGTGCCGAGCGACGTGTCGCTCACGCTTCCGGCGACGCCGACGCGCGGATGGCCGGCCCTGCGAGGCGTTCCGCGCTCGGTGAGCTACGTCGTGTCCGAGGGGACGATCGGAAAGCTCGACACCGAGATGGTGTCGTTCGGACAGGGCGCCAGCCATACCGTCCCAGGCCGCTCACTGATCGGCCAGAGAGTGTACGTGACGACGGCCCGAGGAAGGAGCGAGATGATCCTCTACTCGACGTGGTGCCTCCCGCTCATCGTGACTGAGCCCGACGGAGCCGAGCGCCACCTCGTGCGACTCGATGGCGATCTGCCGAAAGCGGAGCTGATCGAGCGGTAATCACTCGTAGCAATCCCACCCACCTCCAGCGATGTCGCTCTCGTCCCGAGGTGATGGCCGATACCGCTGTCCAATCAACCGCATCGACAATAATCGCTACCAGGGTCCGAGGCGCGTTTCATGCAATAACGCCGGGCCCTGGGGGTTGATCGATCGTGCCGCGGCGGCTGGCTTCCAAGCTCATTCTCTCCCTTGCCGTCATCGTCCTGTTGGACAAGGCCTTCTCGCTTTGGGTGAGCGTCAAGAGTCAGGAAGCTCAACTCCGCGGGAGCATGACCCTCGGCGCCGATCAGCTTTCCCGCAGCATTACAAGCGCCACCTGGCACGCCATGCTCGACAACCGGCGCGACGCGGCGTACCAGGTGATGAACACCATCGCCCAGAAACAAGGCATCGACCGCATCCGGATCTTCAACAAGGACGGATGGCTGATGTACTCGACCGCCCGAGGGGAGAGGCTGCACCTCGACGAACGGGCGGAAGTCTGCACGCCGTGCCACTCACAGGCCCGGCCGCTGGTCAAGGTCGACCTGAGCGGACGCACGCGGCTGTTCCGCCGGGAAGACGGGCGCCGCACCATCACGATGATCACGCCGATCTACAACGAGCCCTCGTGCAGCGAGGCCTCATGCCATGCCCATCCGGCGACGGTCAGCGTGCTCGGCGTTCTCGATCTCACGCTCGACGCCAGCCGCATCGACGAGGAGATGCGGGCCACGCGCTCACGAACGGCGCTCTTCACGCTCGTCGAGATCGTGATCATCGGCATCTTCCTCGTCTACTTCACGCGGCACTTTTTCGAGAAGCCGGTGTCGAAGCTGATCGCCGGAACGAGGGCCATCAGCGAGATGCACCTCGATCAGCCGATCACCATCGACTCGAGCGAGGAGCTCGAGCAACTCGCCCGATCCTTCAACGTCATGCGGGAGCGGCTGCAGAAAGCCATGGACGAGAACGCCGATTTCACGCAGCACCTCGAGAACAAGGTCGAGGAGCGCACGGCGCAGCTCAAGGCCGCGCAGCACAAGCTGATCCAGACGGACAGGCTGGCGTCCCTCGGGCAGCTCGCCGCGAGCGTCGCGCACGAGATCAACAATCCGGTCTCCGGCGTGCTCAATCTGTCGATGCTGATGCAGCGCATTCTGAAGGAGGACGGGATTCCGCCGGGCCGCGTCGAGGAATTCCGCCGTTACCTCGGACAGGTCGCGAGCGAGACCTCGCGGGTCGGCCGTATCGTTTCGGCGCTGCTGTCGTTCTCACGCCGCTCGAAACCCCAGAGAACGGACGCCGACATCAATGCACTCTTCCGCGCGACGCTGCCGCTCGTCTCGCACAAGCTGGAATTGGCGAATGTCACCGTGGGCCTGGAGCTCGCCGAGGCTCTCCCGCCGGCGCGCTGCGACGCCTCGCAGATCCAGCAGGTGATCATGAATCTTGTGCTCAATGCCTCGGAGGCGATCAAGGGGACGGGAAAGATCACCATCCGCACCCGGCCGAGTGGCGATCGCTCCTCGGTCGTCCTCGAGGTCAGCGACACCGGCGCCGGCATTCCGCCCGATGTGCTGGAGAAGATCTTCGATCCATTCTTCACGACAAAAGAAAAGGGCCAAGGCGTCGGCCTCGGACTCGCCGTGGTCTACGGAATCATCGAGGCTCATGGCGGGGAGATCGAAGTCGACAGCCGCGTCCGCGAGGGAAGCACCTTCCGAGTCACGCTGCCGCTCATCCCGCCTCCGGCACCGTCGGTGAGCACCGCGGCCGGCGGAGGCTAGCCGTGGGATTGATCGCGCTGGCAGCAGCAGGATCGGTGGACGAGGAGGGAGCCACTTGCGCCGCGGCCTGCCTGCAGTCCGCGCTCGGCGTACAAACGCGGCGCCTCGACGCCTTTCCGGAGCTCGCCAATGCGTACGATCCGGCGCGGAAGCAGTACAGCTCCACGCTCGTCTTGCGCGACGCGCTGGCCCGGAGGCCGTCCGATGCGTACAAGCTGCTGGTCCTGACAGAGCGCGACCTCTTTATTCCGATGCTCTCGTTCGTCTATGGACAAGCTCAGCTATCGGGACCGATTGCCGTCCTTTCCTTCGCACGGTTGCGGCAGGAGTTCTATGGGCTGCCGGCTAATCGGCCGCTGTTTTTCATAAGAATCGGCAAAGAGACGCTTCACGAGATCGGTCACACGATGGGATTGACACATTGCACGGATCGATCATGCACCATGTCACTGTCCACCAATATTCAACAGCTCGACGAAAAGGGTACCGATTATTGCGAGAGCTGCGCGGCGCTGTTGCGCGAGGCCTCGGGTCCGGCGCTCAACGTCGCCGTGCTTGCAAGACGCTCAGGGGGTCACAAGTGAAGAAGCATTGGGAAATACTGGTCGTTGACGATGAACCGGTCATGCGCGAATCGCTCGCGGCGTGGCTGGTCGAAGATGGCTACTCCGCGGATGCCGCGGCATCGGGCCGCGAGGCGATCGCCATGTCCGCCGAAAAGGACTATGCGATCTATTTCATCGATCTCAAGATGCCTCCAGGCATTGACGGCATCGAGACGATGATGGAGATTCGCGCACGGCATCCTGAGGCCTCTGTCATCATCATGACCGCATACGCCACTGTCGATACGGCCATTGTGGCCATGAAGGAAGGGGCCCAGGAGTACATCGTCAAACCGTGTAATCCGGAGGAGATCTCGCTGCTGGTGGCGCGCATCATCAAGATCAAGAACCTCCAGCGCGAGAACCTGATCCTGCGCAAGAAGCTGGCAAAACAATACAGCTTTCACGACATCATCTCGAAGAGCGCGAAGATGAACGAGATCTTCGAGCTGATCAAGGAAGTTTCCAATCTCAAGAGCACCGTGCTGATCCAAGGCGAGAGCGGCACCGGCAAAGAGCTGATTGCCCGAGCGATTCACTATTCAGGCAACCGCGCCCAGAAACCGTTTGGGGCCGTCTCCTGTGCCGCATTGGCGGAGGGGCTGCTCGAGTCGGAGCTGTTCGGCCACGAGCGAGGCTCCTTTACCGGCGCCGTCGATCGCAAACGCGGGAAGTTCGAGATTGCGGAGCACGGCACTGTATTTCTCGACGAGATCGGCGATATCTCGCCGAAGCTTCAGGTGGATCTATTGCGCGTCCTGCAGGAGCGGACGTTCTCGCGCGTCGGTGGAACCGAGGAGCTTAGCGTGGACGTGCGAGTGATCGCCGCGACGCGCGTCAATCTGCAGGAGGAGGTCCTGGCGGGCTCGTTCCGCGACGATCTCTTTTATCGCCTCAATGTAATCAACATCCGCATTCCGCCGCTGCGCGAGCGCCGCGAGGACATCCCGCTGCTTGCGCATTCCTTTGTGCAGAGACTCTCGCACGAGCTCGGGAAGGACG
>DASQGS010000238.1:0-6424 GCA_035632455.1 Thermoanaerobaculia bacterium
GGGTTCATCGCCTCCATCGATCGCAGCTCCTCCGGCGCAATCTTCGGCAAGTGCCGGATGAAGTGGACCAGCGTCCATGATGAGCGCTTGGATGCGTCCGTGCCGTCGCCCCATCCCGGCATTCCTGTGAGGCGCACGCCATTTTCGATGATCGCGAACAACTCGCCGTCAGAGAGATTCTGCGTGCGCGGCGAGATCATGTCGGGAGCGCGCGGATAGAGGCTGTGCCCGATCGCCGTCTGCCCCCGCCCGTCATTGCCGTGGCAGATCGCGCAGTGATCCGCCCAATGTTCGCGCGCTTCTGTGAGGATTGCCGGTGTGAGCGCGACAGGATTCTTCGCATCGCGCAGATCCGCCGGCACGGCCCAATGTCGCATGCTTCTGGCGACGATCGCTTCCATGCGCTTCGGTTCGTCGCGCGTGCTGAGGCCCCGGCGGATCGTCGAGACGAGATCGAACGCCGCGAAGCCGGCGATTGCCGCGGTAATCCCGAGGATCACCATTGTGCGGCGCCTCATCGACCGCCTCCGCCTGCCGGTACTGAATCCACTTTCCACGCCACCGTGCCGCGCGGATGCTCGTACCAGCCAGGATCGCCATGGCCCGCCAGCGACTCGCGCACCTTGATGATTGTGAACATGCCGCCCATATCGATCGTCCCGAACGGTCCGGGCCCGCTTGTCGACGCGGTGTTCGGCGGCGCGCCCATGTTCATCTCCGACATCGACCCCATGCCGGTCGGGCCCATGATCATCGCGCCGGGAACGAGGCGACTCACGCGCTCGTCGATGCCCGACGTGTCGACGCCGAGGAGATTCGGAAGGCCGTGCGCCATCTGATTCATCGCGTGATGAGTCTTGTGGCAATGAAATGGCCAATCGCCCGGATTGTCGGCAACGAATTCGATGTCGCGCGTTGTGCCGACCGGCACGCTGATCGTGCTCTCAGGAATCCATGCCGTCTCCGGAATTGGCCCAGCCTCCGTCCCCGTGGCGAAGAAGCGATGGCCGTGGATATGGATCGGATGCGAGTCCATGCTGAGGTTCGCGAGCCGGATGCGGACCCGATCGCCGAGAAGGACTGGAAGCGCCGCGGTGCCCGGGAACACGCGGCTGTTGAACGTATAGACATTGAAATCGAGCATCTCCGCGGGATCGGGCCGCGACGTGCCGGGCTTGATGAGCCACTCGCCGAGGAACAACGCGAAGTCGCGATCGACGGCGCGGACGCCGGCGTCGCGCGGATGGATGATGAAGAAGCCCTGCATGCCCTGCGCCATCTGCGTCATCTCGTCGTAGTGCGGGTGATACATCAGCGTGCCGCTCTGCTTCAGCGTGAACTCGTACGCGAACGTCTCACCGGGATCGATCTTCGGCTGGGTGAGGCCCGTGACGCCGTCCATGCCGTTCGGCACGATCATGCCGTGCCAGTGGATCGACGTGGCCTCGGGGAGGTTGTTCGTCACGTAGATCCGCACGCGCTCGCCCTCGATCGCCTCGATCGTCGGTCCCGGCGTCGCGCCGTTGTAGCCCCAGCAATCGACGACGAAGCCCGGCGCGAACTCGCGCTTCACCGGCTCGGCGATGAGATGAAACGCCTTCACGCCGTTCTCCATGCGAAAAGGGAGAGTCGTGCCGTTCGGTGTGATCACCGGCGTCCGGCCTCGGACCCGCCGCGCCCGAGCGAGCGTAGGAGCAGCCGTGGGCGCGGCCTCGGCACGGCCGGCGCGCAGTGCCGCGGCGCCGAAGAATCCGGCCACGCTCGAGAACAGCATGCCGCGTCGGGAGATCATGGGTGCCCTCCTTGTGTGGCGATCATGGTTTGCTCTTGGTTGCGAACCGCCTTCATCGCGCTTGTGCCACTGAGCGCGCGCTCGAGCTCAACGCGAGCGATCCAGTAGTCGTGCAGCGCTTCGATCGACTCGTGCTCGGCCATCGCCTCGCTTTCCTTCGCCCGGAGGAGATCGTAGACGCCGGCGAGCATGGCGTTGTGCAGAGTGAGCGCCTGCTGCACGATGCGCTCGCGCCGCGGCAGGATCACGTCGCGGTACGTGCCGGCTCGCGTGCGAGCTTCGCGCAGGCGGTCCCGCGCGATCCTCAGCTCCGATTCCGCGGCCAGCGTGACCTCGGCGAGCCTGTGGCTGCTGCGGATGAATCGCGCCTCGGCGCGCGTCGTTGCTGCGGTACCGCGGCCGAAGAGCGGCAGCGGCAGATCGATTCCGGGTCCTGCGGTCTTCGAGCCGATGGCATCGCGCTGAAGATGGACGTCGATCGTCGCGTCGCCGATCGCCGCGAGCCGCGCCACGGGAATCGCCTGCCGCGCAATTTCCATCTCCGCGCGTGCGATGGTCACGTCGATTCGCTGCGAGCCGGCGGTGCTCTCGATCTCGGCGTCGGTCATCTCCCCTGCGGCGAGCGGCGGGAAGGCCTCGGCGATCCGCCAGTTGATCGAGCGATCGTGAATGCCGAGGAGGCGGATCAGCATCTCGCGGCGGACCAGCACCTGCTCCTCATCGCGGGCCAGCCGCAGCTTCGCCTCCTCGTCATGCGATTGCTCGGTCTCCAACTCCAGATCCGCGATGTTGCCGGCGTCGTGCTGGCGCCGCGCAAGATCGGCGGCGATGTTCGCAGCCTCGGCGATCGTGCGGCTCGCGTCCGCACGCTGCGATGCCGCGAGCAGGTCGTAGTACGCGCCGCGGACATCGGCCGCGAAATCGAGAATCTCCGAGGTCACGTGAAGCCGCGCTGCCTCGAACGCCGCCTCCCCGATCCGCCGCCGCCGTGGAAGCTGCACGAGATCGAACAGCGATTGCGCCAACCGCAGCTCGAACGGATGCACCGGATCAGCCGGGAACCGAAACTCCGCGCCGAAGATCGGATTGGCGACCGTCCCAGCCTCGATGAGATCCCCTCGGGCAACCCCGAGATCGCTCAACGCCACCTGCACCCGAGGGCTGTTGACGATCGCAATCGCCACCGCCGTATCAGCATCCAGTGGCGCGGCTGTGAGCATCTTCCGCACCCGCTCGTCATCGCCACCGCCCGTCTCGGCACGCCACTCGATGTGCTGACTCGCGCCAACATCGCGCCGCACCTCGGCAAGCCCGGCATCCCGCGGCACGGTGGTGCAGCCAGCCAGAGCGGCGACAAGAACGGCAGCGATGGAAGCAAGACGAACACTGCTGCGAGATCTCATGTGCATGCCAGACTCCTGCGAAGGAACCTACTCCTTCTCGCCCTCAGGAATTGTCACACAAGCGAGAAAGTCGTTCCTTGGCAAGCGCGGAATTGCTCCCTCTCCCCGAATGGCGATTCTCGCCATTGGCGGTGCTCCAGTGGCGGGGAGAGGGAGTTTTCCGCGCTCATTTGCGCGCATCGGGCTCAACGGATGCTATTCACCGCTGACATACTCCGCAAGCCCCTCCAGGCACCCCTCCCATCCTTGCTCGTGGGTCTCTCTCGCGGCCTTGTCGGGGATGCGCTCGTGGATCACGATCACTTCGGTGGCTCCCTCCGGTCGTGCCTCGAACAACACGGTCACCAATTCGGCGGTGTGCGATTGCGGCTCAATGCGCCATGTGTACACCAGCTTGTGCGGCGGGTCGATCGCCTCGAACTCGCCTGCGATCCATACAACGGTGCCGTCCGGAAATCGATTGGCGATCCGGTAGCCGCCGCCGACTCGTAGGTCGACCTCGGCATCCGTACACGTCACTGACGGCGGCCCCCACCACTGCTTGAGGTGCTCCGGCGCAGTCCATGCCGTGAAGAGCCGTTCCGGGGTGGCCGCAATAAGCTTTCGAACGACGAGAGTGGCGTCCTGCCGGTACAGACCACGGCCGGGCTCCTGATCAGCCATCGTTGTGTTCCTCTCAGCGGCGTCGCTTAACGGGAAAGCCTTCGATATATCGCGCCAGCGCGTCGAGCGTCCCTTCCCAGAAATGGCGATAGTGAAGGAGCCATTGTTCCGCATCCCGCAGCGGGCCCGCCTGCAAGGCACAACGATGAATGCGGCCGTCGACTGTGCGCTTGACTAGCCGGGCTCGTTCGAGCACGCGGATGTGCCGCGAAACGGCGGGCAGTGACATGTGGAAGGGTGCCGCGAGCTCGGTGATCATAGCCGGTCCCTCGGCGAGAGTGGCGAGCAGGGACCGCCGCGTCCGATCCCCGAGGGCGCGAAAAACCAGATCGAGCCTCGCCTCGGAGGATTGCGCTGCTTTTGTAGTTGACACCATCGCGCTAGATCCTGTACAACAGCAATATTAAACAACTTGGTTAACTATTGCAAGCGCTCAGTTCGCTGAGAGAAAGAGGCCGTCGATGCTGTTCGATTCCTTGTCCAGAATGTCCAGAAGGGACGTCTCGATTCGTTTGGTGTCCATGTTGTCCGTGTTCGGCTTCGCCGGGAAGCTGGGTGCCATGACCGGCGATAGCCAAGCTCCCAAGCGCAACGAGATCGCGCGCGACAACGAGTCCATCCACCAGGAGGTCGTGATCAAAGCCAGCCGCGCGCGGGTGTATGCGGCGCTGACCGACGCAAAGCAATTCAGCAAAGTGACCGATCACAGCATGCCGGGCGTCGCGACGGTCATCAGCCCCGAGGCCGGTGGCGAATTCTCGCTGTTCGGCGGCCACATCATTGGCCGGCACATCGAGATGGTGCCGAACGAGCGGCTCGTCCAAGCCTGGCGCGAAAAGGGATGGGATCCGGGCATCTACTCGATCGCCGTGTTCCGGCTGAACGACGGCGGCGCAGTCACCAACCTCGTCTTCGATCACACCGGATTCCCCAACGGCGCGGCCGAGCATCTCGCGGCCGGTTGGAAATCGCATTATTGGGAAGGGCTGCAGAAGTACCTGGCTTGAGGTGAATTCTCTGAGAGTGGTGGGCGCACAGCCGTGCGCCCCTACCTTTCCGTCCGGACCTTCAGTATGATCGGTCGCCTCGGAGGAAGGGATGAACGTATCTCGCTGGACCGCGGTCCTCATTTTCTCGTTATGCTCGTTCGCGCTGAGCTCCCCGGCGCAGGCGGCCGATGAATTCACTCTGTACGAGCTGCTCGCACCGGAGACCCATCAATTCGCCATCACATACGACGTGACCCAGACGCGGGAAGGGGCGGAGTTGTTTTTCAACCCCATCCGGCCAGGCTCCGTCGCGTCAAAAGAGCGGGTCCTCGCCCGTACAACCGGAAAGGACCTGCCATTCGAGGTCGTGAGCGGCAAGGAGGCGAAGGCCAGCGGACTGGTATCGCCAAAGACATCCGATGACGCCCAATTCATAAGAGTCCATCTGCCGGGCGCCGTGCCGAAAGGCGGCCAGTCGCGCATTCGCATTATCAAGACTTATACCGATGCCGCGTCTTACTACATCAAAGAAGGTCAATTGGTCTTCGAGCGTCCGCTCGGTATCAAGCGCAACGTCGTTGTGCTTCCGAAAGGGTGGGAGCTCGTGGAGTGCGGGTCGCCCGGCGTTGTCTCAACGGACGCGGACGGCCGCATTCGCGTGAGTTTCCTGAATGATCGCGACGACCAGTTGGCCGTGAGGATTGTGGCGCGGAGGCTGCCATGAGAGCGCTCATGATGGCGTTTTCCCTGTCGCTGATCTCACTGTCGCTTATCGCACAACAGGAATCGTTTCATCGCGCCGAGCAAGACCGCGAGATCAGCTACTGGCTGCTCGAGCCGGGCACGCATCAGTTTCGCATCTCTCACGATTTCACGGTGAGCCGTCCCGGACAGAAATCCGTCCATAGTTTCGTGCGCATGGGAAGCGTCGTCGCGGCCGACGCAATCATGACCGATCTCGATAGCGGCAGGGCTCTCAAGACCCACACTGTAGCGGGCAAGGACGTGAATGCTCTCGGCTATTATCCTGATAAGGTCGATCCGGACTCTATTGCAGTGCAGGGCGACTTGGGCCATCCCATCGCCGAGGGCCAGACCACCCGCATACGAGTCCAGGAGACTTACACCGATCCAGTCGGCTACATCGTCGAAGGCAACGAGCTCGTCTGGAAGCGCACTCTCGGCCGCCCGCTCAATTACGTGACCCTCCCCGCCGGCTGGATGCTGACTTCGGTGAACACGCCGGCCGTGGTCACACTGGATGACGAAGGGCGAATCAAGCTCCGATTTACGAATATCCGCAACGATGAGCTGTCGATCGTGATCAAGGCGCGACGAAGAGCGGGGAAGTAGCCTTGCATCCTCGGCGAGCTGTCATCGCGATTGCAGGCGCTCTCTTAAGCGTCATGCCTCTCCTCGCGGTCGATCTTCCTCGAGAGAAGGAAAGGTGGATCGCCATGCAGGTGGACGAATTCGACGTCGCCAGCAACGCGTCCGACTGGTAGACGAACGAGATCGTCGGGGAGATCCTGCAGATGCGCGAGGCGGTGGGAAAGGTGACGCAGCTCAAAGTGCGG
>DASQGS010000239.1:0-3719 GCA_035632455.1 Thermoanaerobaculia bacterium
CTGAACGTTGAAGTCGAAGGCTCGATGCTGCTGGCCTTCGTGATCTCGTTGCAGGCAGTGATCTACACCTACGACGGCTGGTCGGGTGCGATCTATTTTTCCGAGGAGTTTCGCGAGCCCGGAAAGCAGATTCCGCGGTCCATGTTCGGAGGGATAGGAGCCGTGATCGTCATCTACCTCCTGATCAACATCGCGTTCCTCCGAGTCCTCCCGCTGGCGTCGATCGCGGGACGCAATCTCGCCGCCGGCGTCGTAGCCCAGCACCTTTTCGGCGTGTACGGCGACACGGTGCTGCGGTCGCTGACGATCGTGGCTTTGATCAGCGCCGTCAACTCGAACCTGATGATGGCGCCGCGCGTGTTGTTCGCCATGAGCCGCGACCGCCTCTTCTGGCGCGGAGCCGCCGAGGTCAACGCCGGAGGCACGCCCGACGTCGCGCTGCTGATCAGCACGATCCTCACCGCCGCCTTCATCGTCACCGGTACCTTCGAGGCCGTGATCGCCAAGCTCGCCTTCTGCTTCGTCGCGAATTACAGCCTCTCGTTCGTCTCACTGTTCGTCCTGCGCCATACCGCGCCTGACGCGCCGAGACCCTGGCGCGCGTGGGGCCACCCCGTGACGACGGCGATCGCGCTTGTCGCATCGCTGGCGTTCCTCGCCAGCGCGGTCATCAGCGACACGAGAAACAGCCTCTGGTCGCTCGGGTTTCTGGCGCTGAGCTGGCCGGTGTATTGGATGGGGAAGAGGATGCGGCGATGATTGCGACAGCGATCGTGTTCCTGCGGCGGCGGCATCCCGGAGGGGTAGAGCGCGCCGAAGGATCTCCTTGGCGCAAAACCCGATTCTCGCAAGGAGATGGTCTGGGGGCGCGGACGGTGACATCACGATGGTGCCTCTGCGTCCTCAGCGTCTCTGCGTTGAAGTTTCTCTGCCGCCAGTCCCCAAGAAGAAGCATTCACCGCTGAGACGCCGAGGACGCAGAGAGTTCTTCGCAAGGTTGTGTCATTCCCTGTTCGTCGGCGCAAGGCGCCATCCCCAGGCTTCAGGATGACACATTGGTCATTTGCTATGCGGCTGGAATCCCCATCGCCTCGGCGTACAGCGAATGGAAATGATGCACGCCGTTCTCGCGCTGCGGCGAGTAGCGGCCGCTGTCGTAGGTGCGCGAGCGCAGGCCTCGCTGGACGGCCTCGCAGATTCCGATGTCCTCGATCTGGATCTCGTCGCTGAACGCCACCGTCTGTCCGATCGCCTCACGCTCGGCGTCGGGATCGCGGAAATACCACTCGAAGATCGTCAGGGTCCGTCCATGTCCCAGCGGGAGAATGAGATTCGTCGAGAAGTTGTCGGGGTAGACGTTGAGCATGAGATTCGGATACACCCAGTAATACTTCGCATCGTTGTCAGTCGCGTCCGGCGACGGGCGCAGTGGCCCGGCGCGGCGGATCGGCGCATGCTGAATCGAGTAGTGCTTTCGCGTTTCGGTCCGGTAGCTCGCGTAGTCGATTGCGCGAAACAGGGAAGGATGAACGATCGGGATGTGATACCCCTCGAGATAGTTGTCGACGTAGACCTTCCAGTTGCAATCGAGCCGCCATTCCTTGCGCGCTGCCAGCCGATAGCCGTCCCAATCCTCGCGCGCGGCATCGCCGGCCAGCGAGCCGAGAAAATCGCGCAGCGACGGCGCGTGCTCGTCGAGATTCGCGAAAACCAGACCGTTCCACGACTCGACACGGAATCGCGGCAGGCTCACTTCGGAGCGCTCGAAGCAAGCGACGCCACCCATCTCCGGCGTTGCGAGCAGACGCCCGTCCAGCGCGTACGTCCAGCCGTGATAGCCGCATTGAAGCAGCGGGCGCTTCCCCTCTCCGGTCGCCACCGGACCGGCGCGATGGCGGCAGACATTCGACAGGCATCGCAGCTCGCCATCGCTTCCGCGAACCACGAGAATCGGCTCCCCGGCCACTGTCCCCGTGAAGAACTCCCCGGCCTCACGCACCTGCTGCGTCCGTCCCACGAGCTGCCACGTGCGCCCAAAGATCGCCCGCAGCTCTTCCTCCAGAATCGCGGCATCGAGGTAGTAGCGCGACGGAATCGTCGACGCGTTGGCGAGGCGAGAGTCAAACCGGTAGGTCATGGGAGCGAAGTTTAGGCCGAAACCCTGCGTGAAAGAGATCTGCCTTCGCGGCTCCCATCACGGAATCCTTTCACCGCAGAGACGCAGAGGAGGCAGAGAGGACTCCGCTCGAGAATCCGAAATCTGCCACCTTGAGATCCTTCGCGGTCTGCGCGGCTCTGGATGACAGAAGACATCCGCGTCCCCATCTACGAACCTTTTCGTTGACGATACGAAACTCTTCGTATACCATCTCCGTACACACTTCGGAGACATCATGAAAGACAACACGCCGACCCCACGGCCGACGGACGCCGAGCTGGCCATCCTGCGCATCCTGTGGCAGCGCGGGCCTTCCACCGTTCGGGACGTCCACGAGGCCCTCAGCGCCGCGCAGGATACCGGGTACACGACCGTCCTCAAGTTTCTGCAGATCATGATCGACAAGGGGCTCGTGGTCCGCGATGAGTCGGAGCGGGCCCACGTCTACGAGGCCCGGCACAGCGAGCAGAAGACGCAGCGGCAGCTCCTGGCCGACCTGGCGGACCGCGCCTTCGGCGGCTCACCGGCGCGGCTGGTGATGCAGGCACTGTCGGGACGGAAGACGAGTACCGCCGAGCTCAACGAGATCCGGGCGCTGCTCGATCGCCTGGGAGGAGAGAAGAAATGAACGCGGAAAGCTGGCTCACAGGACCTCTGGCCCAGGCCATCGGCTGGGCGCTCGTGCATCTCGTGTGGCAAGGCGCCGTGATCGCTGCGCTTCTGGCCGCGACGCTGATGCTGATGCAGCGGCGGACCGCAAGCGCGCGCTATGTCGTCTCCTGCGCGGCGCTGGCGTTTCTACTTGCCTGCGGCGTGGCGACCGCGTGGCGGTCATACGATGCGGGACATGAGACCGCGGCACTCGGGTCTTCGGAAGCGTCGCCGATTGTCGCGACTTCCGAGGCTCCGGCCGCCGCGATTCCCGGCAATCAAGCGAGTATCGCCGACCCGCCCCTTGCAGCAATCCCATGGCGCATCATGCTGCTCGCGCGCATGCCGCAGATCGTTCTCTTCTGGCTTCTCGGCGTGACGGTGCTCTCGCTGCGTCTGGTCTCGAGCTGGACGCGCGCGTTGCGGCTCACCCGAGCCCATGCCGCCGCGGGCCTTGCGAACGAATGGCAAGGCGCCGTGCTGCGCCTCGCGGCCGCGTTGCGGCTGCGCCGGGCCGTGCGGCTCATGCAGTCGGCGGCCGTGGAGGTCCCGACGGTGGTCGGCTGGCTCCGTCCGTTGATTCTCCTCCCGGTCAGCGCGCTGGCCGGTCTCTCCTCGGAGCAGCTCGAGATGGTGCTCGCGCACGAACTGGCGCACATCCGGCGCCACGATTTCCTGGTCAATTTGATGCAAGCGTTCGTCGAGACGTTGCTCTTCTACCATCCTGCGGTCTGGTGGATGTCGCGGCGCGTCCGTGTGGAGCGCGAGAACTGCTGCGACGATCTGGCTGTTGCCGTCTGCGGCGATCCGCTGCGCTACGCTCGCGCGTTGACCCGCCTCGAGGAGTTACGGCCGAGCACGTCGCGGCTCGCCCTCGCGGCGAGCGGCGGCTCGCTCCTCGGCCGGATCC
>DASQGS010000240.1:0-9825 GCA_035632455.1 Thermoanaerobaculia bacterium
GATTCTTGCAGTTGTCTTCGATAACGAGAAGAAGGCCTACGAAGGCAAAACGGCGCTGCACCAGGTGGGGCAGGACGGCGACATCGTCATCTACGGCGGCGCCGTAGTGACGAAGCATGCCGACGGCACCGCAAGCGTCAAGGAGTTCGACGATTTCGGCGGGACCGGCGCGATCGCCGGAACGGCGCTCGGCAGTCTGATCGGACTCCTCGGCGGGCCGGTGGGAATGCTGGTCGGCGCCGGAACCGGTCTTGCCGTCGGCGCGATTGCCGACGTCGCGTATTTCGAGAACGCGCGCGTCGGCGAGGACTTCGTCGCCGACATCCTCAAGTCGCTCACACCGAACAAGGTCGCGGTCGTCGTCGAAGCCGACGAGGACTGGACGACGCCGGTCGATGCGCGGATGGAGACGATCGGCGGGACGGTGTACCGCCGGTCGATGTGGGAGGTCCGCGAGAACCTTCACCAGAAGGAGATCGCCGCGATGAAAGCCGATCTCGCGCAGCTCAAGGCAGAGCAAACGAAAGTGAACGCCGAACGAAAGGCGAAGCTGCAGAAGAGGATCGATCAGCTCCAGGCGAAGATCGAAGCGCAGCAGACGAAGGCGAAGGAGCGCCAGGCGGCGTTCGAAGCGCGCCAGAAGTCGAAGAGCGAAGTGCTCAAGAACAACGCGAAGGCCGCCGGACGCGCGCTGAAGCAACTGGCGAACACCCCGGTCTGAACCAACGCAATATCAAAAAGGAGAAATCACAATGACTACCGACTCTCTCTCTCAACAGATCTCGAAGCAGGCCGGGTGGAGCCTCTTCATGGGCGTCCTCACGGCTGCAATCGGCATGGCCATGATCATTTACCCGATGGCGACCGCCACGGCGTCCACGCTGTTCTTCGGGGGGGCCCTCATCTTCGCCGGCGTTGCGCAAGCCGTCTTCGCGTTCAGCTCGCAGACGATGGGGAACTTCTTCCTGAAGCTCCTCCTCGGTATCCTGTACGGCATCGCCGGGATCATGCTCGTCCTGTTTCTGCCGGCGGGTGTGCTCACCCTGACCGCGGCGATCGGGGTCATGCTGATCGCCGAAGCGGTCATTGAGATCGTCCTCGCGCGCTCCCTGCCCGTCGCAGGAGGTCGCGGCTTGTTCGTCGCCAGCGCCGCCGCGAGCGCGCTGCTCGGCATTCTCATTCTTGCCGAGTGGCCGAATAGCGCGGTATGGACGATCGGGACGCTCGTCGGCGCCGCGGTTCTGTTCAACGGAATCTCGCGCATCGTGATCTCGAGCACCGTTCTCAAAGGCGTGCACGATTTCAAGCAAGTTCCGAAAGCTGCGTGAGCCCATGCGTCCTCCGGGCGAAACCAAGCTCAATCTGTTCAACGCGCGCGCTGAGGGGGCTCAGCGCGCGCACAAACGGATGAACGGCCAACGCTGCGCGGCGCCGTTTCCGATTTACCGCGATCCGGCCGGCGAGCTGCTCGCAGCGCATACCTCGGTTGATGGTGCGTGCAACGCCACGGTCGCGAATAGGACACACAATGCCGACGAACATCAGAGTCATCCGCGCATCCGACTTCATCAAAGCGACGCCCGAAGGACGACTCGATTTCCGGGAGTCCAGGGAACTGCTCGCGGAGATCGCGTCCGCCTCGGCGGACTTGCGCGAACACGAGATTATTCTGGACACTCGGACGGCGCAGATTGAAATGTCGGTAGCGGATCTCTGGTATCTGGCGGCTGAGCTCAGCGACCTTCGCAAGGCCTTTTTCGGAAAGACGGCCGTTCTGTGCCCGCTCGAACAATTCGACCGGGCAGGGTTCTTTGCACTCTGTGCCCAGAACAGAGGTTTCCGCGTGCGCGCATTCACTTTGTTCGAAGAAGCAATCGAGTGGCTGGTTTCGAGCGCGATGTGAGGCCGGCCTCGCCCAGATGAAGGCCGGACGTCATCGAGCATGCCTCGCTCGCGGGCCGGACTTGCAGCGAGTTTGAGAAAACGGCGCATTGATCAACCGCAAAGATCCGACATATCCTTCGCCGGTCCCCGAAACCGGCGCCAAGCGGAAGGCTCGGGATGTTTCGCATCGCTCACGTCTCCGATCTCCATGTGCTGTCGCACACGGGCGCCCAATGGCGCGCGATGCTCTTCAACAAGCGCATCACCGGTTACGCCAATCTTGTTTTACGCCGGGGCCGTGTGCATCGCCGCGAATACTTGCTCGCGGTTCTCGAAGCCGCGTCGAAGAGTGCGGATCACGTCGTCATGACCGGCGACATCACGAACCTGGCGCTGGAGAGTGAGTATGAGGATGCCCGGTCACTGCTGGACGCCGTCGCGCACCGGGTCGAAGTTACCGTCGTTCCGGGCAATCACGACATTTACCTTCCGGCGATTCTTCACGAGCGACGGTTCTCCCATCACTTCGGTGATTTCCTGAAGAGCGACCTGCCCCAACTCGCGCTCGATTTGCCGGCCGGCCCGTTCCCGTGTGTGAAACTGCGAGGCCCGGCCGCGATCATCGCCGTGTCGAGCGGAGTACCTCGGCCACCGTTTATCGCCGCGGGATTCCTCGGTGAGAAACAGCTCGACGCTCTCGCAAGAGTGCTGGCGCATCCAGCGGTCGTCCAGCGAACGCCGGTGATTCTGGTCCACCATCCGCCGGTCGATCGACGTAGCAGGATGGCGCAGCTCCGGGACGGTCTCGTCGACGCCGCCGCATTCCGGCGAGCCCTCGCGCCGCTCGCTCGCGGTCTGGTGCTCTTCGGGCATTTGCATGTTCGCATGCGCTGCTCTCTTCAAACGCGGGCGGGTGCGCTCGACGTCATTGGTTCGAGCGGTGCGGCACTCGATCATTCCGATCCGTCAGTCCGTGCAGGTTTCAATCTCTACGACATCGATGACGACGGCACCATCAAGGCGATCGGCGCTCAGGTGCTCGATGCATTGGGGTCAACCTTTCATTACGCGGCGATCGCCGAGCGAACGGAGTGCACATGAATTACCGGCGCTTACTCCTCATCATCGACGTCGAAGTGGATGACGCGCGGAAGGCGATCGCCGCCATCCGACGCGTTGCGCCCGATGCACACGAGCTGACGGTGGTGGCGCATCTCCAGGAGCCCAGGCTGCCGTGGCTCGCGACCGAGGGGACTCAGGCGGCGCAGACGCTCGATGAGCTTCGGCGGTGCGCCGCCGGCGCCGCTCGCACTGTCGAGTTGAAACTCACTTCCGAGCTCGACGCGGGCCAACTTTCCGCACTTGGTCGCGACTTGCGCATCGATCTACTTGTCGTTGGTCAGCCGGCGATCAGAATTCTCGGTGTCGCCGGTGAGGTGCGGAAGCAGCTCGGCTTGCCGTTGTTGTACTCCGGATCGCGCACGTTTGCCGATCGTCCGATCACGAACATCGTTTGCGTCGCATTCGGCGAGCGCGCTATTCGTGCGGTCAATGAGTTTCTGCGCGAACAGGGCATACCCGATCTGCACGTCAAGTTTGCGAGCGGCCCGACACTTCCTCAAACGGAGATTGATCTCGTCGTGCTGGCACGGTTCCCTGGTCCTTTGCTGGTCGCCCGCGCTTGGCCGGCGCCGGTTCTGGTACTTTCGCCGCCCGCTGCACCTGCCGTTGCGCTGCGCCGGCCGCTCGACGTGCCGGATCTCGTCGATGACGACGGCGTGCTTCGCGCGCGTTTGCTCTTTGCGACCGGGGCCGGCCGTCGCGAGTCGATTCCCGATCAGCAGATCGCGTTTGTTGCGCGAGGCAAAGTCGTGTCCGTCGTCGAGTCGCATGCCGGTGACGTGGAGATCGCCGCGGATCACGCGATTGATCACTGCGGCGTCCACCGGAAGTCGGAAGCGACGAGCAGCGATCCCCGGATCGCGGTCGAGCAGGAAGTCCGCGTCATCCGTCCCGGCACGCGGCCCTGGCTGCTTTTCGATGCGGCGCTTGGGCAGGCCGAGCTCTCACTGCTCGCGAAACACCGCGGTCCCTCTGCGCCGGAAATGCTGGCCGTTCGGATGCGACCGATTCGAAGCTGCCGCGCGATCAGGAGAAATCTCCGGAGAGCGGGCCTCGCTCCGGTCGTCGTCGACGCCAGTGCGATCCTCGACGAGAGTGTGGCGCTGGACGTCGATGAAAACTTCGACGCCGTCCGGCTGGCGCGCGTTGGCGCACGCATGCGCGGCGCAGGATTTCCGGTCGTCGCGATCGTGCACGGCGATGCACACACGCCGCGCACGATCGGCTTCGCGGCGCTCAAACCGGAGCAGGTCACCGATGGCATCCGCTGGATGCTCGACGCACCGGCCGCTCAGCGCACGTTCGAGGCGCGCATCGAAGCATCGACAGGCGCGGCATTGATTGCCGGCAATCGAATCGAGATCGAGCTCGATAACGCCAAGGCGCGTCATTGGCTCCTCGACGCGATCGCGCAGGCGAGGCAAAGCGTTCATCTTCAGGTCTACATGGCCCTCGACGATGACATCGGTTCGCAGGTCGAAGCGGCGCTGGCCGCCGCTGGCGCGCGGGGCGTCGCCGTTCGCGTCAATGTCGATTCATTGCATGGGTTCGAAGGCTCGTTCGGCCTGCGAAATCCTCTGCTGGAACGACTGCGAACCCGGCCCGGTGTGGAACTGCGTGTGATCGATCCGATCACCGGAGCGCCTTCGCTCGAAGACATCAAACAGCGCGACCACCGGAAACTCGTGATCGTCGACGGAACGGTTGCGCTTGTCGGCGGACGCAATCTCTCGCACGAGTATTACAGCGGCTTCGATGAGGTGAAGCTCACCGCGCAGTCTTTGTGGCGCGAGGTGCCGTGGCTCGATGCCGGCGCGCGCGTCGAAGGACCGGTCGTCGCCGAGTTGGAGCGCACCTTCCTCCAGGCGTGGAGCGGGGCGGGAGGCGCGCCTTTCGAAATCCGCACTCCGCCGCCTGCCGGAACGACGGCGGCTCGCGTCGTCGTGCATCATGGATTGCGCGACGCGTGCACGCTTGACACATACGTCGCGTTGATCGACAGCGCGAAGTCACACGTCAACGCGGTGAATGGATTTCCACTCATTCTCGAGATCCAGCACGCCATGCTGCGCGCGATCCGGCGCGGCGTTCGCGTCCGCTCGCTCCTCGGCAACCTCACGCCGACGCACGATGGCACTCCGTTCAAAGGTCCGTGGAGCGAAGCGCGCGTCGCCGCGACGCAGCTCGTCCACTCCCGCGTCGATTCCATCATCGCGGCGGGGGGCGGCGTGTACATCTTCGCGGTCACTGAGCAACCGAATTGGCAGCGCGGCCTCGGAACGGTTTATCCCCACGTGCACGCGAAGATGATGACTGTCGACGGCCGCATTGCATCCGTCGGCAGCGCGAATCTCGATGTGACGGCCGGCTACTGGGAGAACGAGTTGATCCTCGTCGTCGAGGACCCTGCGATCACGCGCGTGCTCGAGGTACGCATCGATGAACTGATCGCCGCCTCGAAGCGCGTCGACCGCAACGATCCCGGTTGGCAGCAATCCGCGCAGCGTCGCGAGTGGATGCGGCACTGGCCCGGCGTGCTGTCGATTTAGGTAAGGAGGAGCCATGGCCGACTTTCGTTCGTCAGTCGTACAAGCTGTCGCACTCGCTGCGACCAAGTATGAGCGAACTGGGGTCGGTAGGGCCGTTGCTCCTCACGCCGGCTGCACACGCGGAGGCAACGAACCGCACAATGACGACATGGCATTGTGTGCCTAAGGCGACGGCTTTCGTGTCAGTGGTTGGCGAGGACGAGTCACGCTTTACCGTCATCGTCTGGGAGAAGGCCAGCACAAGGCTCACGCAGGAGGAGGCTGATCGGTTTGCTCGTGGAATCCTTGGGCCGCTGCCAGATGGATGGACAGTCGTTGAGGTCACTGCCACAAACAACACGCCGGTCGAGGGCGGAACGCGTATGGAGGCTCGAATCAGCCGGCGAGAGAACAGGCAAGAGCCGGTGTTCTTCTATTCCTATTTTGTGCCTGGACCGAGGACGTACATTTTCGCCGCCTATCCTTTCCAGGCCAGTGAGCCGGTGGGATTCGCGAACCTGGTGAAGTCGTTCCAGCGTCTCCAGCCGCCCGTGGTTGGATTCAAGCTCGGCGGCACCGTCCCGCAGCATGCCGTCGTGATCCTGTTCTTTCTGGTTGGATGGGTCGCAGGCGCGTTTTGGCGCGACCGTTCAGGATTGCCGAGGGCCGACCCGGGCGGCACAGCGGCGCGGGCAACCATCCTGGGCGCGATTGTCGTGCTGGCGCCGAGTGTGTTCACGCGACAAGTGACAATTCGGGACGCCATCGGTCTGGTGATACTCCCGCTACTCATCTCAGCGCTCATTTCCTCGAGGTACCGACTCCAACGACGCCGGCGTCCAGCAGCCCGCAGCGTCAGACCGATGCCGCTGGGCCCAAAACCAGTTTCGTCCGAGGTCCGGCCAACTGGCGCCTCGGTTGGCTTGCGCAAGGGCAGCGGACCTGATGGGTAAGCAGCGAGAGGGGTCGGATCTCCATCTGGGTGTGAAGAAAGGCGGGCGTGAGGTATCCGAGTATGCAATAGCAAAATGGGGTCAGGTCGGCTCACGGCTTTTGTCGAGACGTGGCCCCGACTGAGATCTCCCTTGGAATCCAGCGATTGCGCGGGATCTCGCGACTGGAACTCTGCAAGCCAACTGGGGGCCTGATCCCAGAGCCGACGTGACCCAGAGGCGACGCGGTTCTGACCCCAGGGCCGGTGCTGTTGCCGATCATGGCGGCCCAGCGCGGCTGGGCCCTACGTGCGATCGCGACGATCCTCGCTGAGGCCACCGATCCGAACGTTGCTCCGGTGGCCACCTGGGCTATCCTCCGCTCCTATGCGACATCTCGTCACGCTCATCGCGCTTCTTTTCCTCACCACTTCCGCGACAGCTCAGAAGCCGGCTGATGACGCCGCGCTTGTCGATGCCGTCGACAGAGTCCGGACGTTCAACTGCGTTGCGATCAGCCCCGACGCGCGGCATGTGGCGTGGGCGCGGCGCAAGGGCGGGGTCACGGTGGCGGACGTCGACGGATCGCGACCGCGGCTGATGGCGGCGGGCGAGGCCGACTATCCGTCGTGGTCTCCGGACGGACGATCGCTGGCCTGGGTTGCCGGTCGCCCAGCGAGCCGCCAGCTTTGGGTGGCACGCCTCGGCGGCGGCGCGCCGCGCCGCGTCACGCACGTCAACGGATACCTGGCCGAGCCGCTCTGGTCTCCCGACGGCAAGTCGATCGCGTTCCTCTTCATCGAGAACGCCGGGCGCGCGGCGGGGCCGCTCGTGGCCATGTCCCGAGCCGTCGGCGTGATCGAGGAGCACGTCGCCGAGCAGCGCGTGGCGGTCGTGGACGTTGCCACCGGGAAACTCCGCATCGTCACGCCCCCGGACATGTACGTCTATCACTTCGACTGGTCGCCCGACTCGGCGCGGCTGGTCGCGGAAGCAGCGCCGGGCTCCGGCGACAACAATTACTGGATCGCTCAACTGTATGTCGCCGAAGTCGGGGCTGACGCCGGCACCGATGTCGCCAGGCCGACGATGAGGCCGATCTACAAGGCCGAGTACCAGCTCGCCAACCCGCGATGGTCGCCGGACGGCCGCCACATCGCGTTCATCGAGGGGCTGATGAGCGACGAGGGCGTCACGGGGGGCGATCTGTTCCTCATCGATTCGGACGGAACCAATCGCCGGAACCTGACGCCGGAGGTGAAGGCGTCGGTGACCTCTTTCCAGTGGACTTCACCCGATTCGCTTCTCCTCGGCGAGAACATCGCCGGAGAATCGGCGCTCGTGCGGCTGACGCTCGACGGGAAAAGCGAGTTGCTCCACCGAGGGCATTCGGCGATCACGGCCGCTCGAGTGATCGGCGCATCGGTCGCACGCGACGGCCGCACGACGGCCGTGATTCACAGCGGCTTCAGTCATCCGCCGGAGATCTGGGCGGGCGCGATCGGCGAGTGGAAACAGATCACGCACATCAATGCGAAGGCACCGGTTCGATGGGGTGAAGCGCAATCGATTCACTGGCGCAGCGGCGACTTCGACGTCCAGGGATGGATTCTCCCGCCGCAGCACGTCGATCCGGCGCGGAGGTACCCGATGGTCGTGAGCGTCCACGGCGGGCCCGCGTCCGCGGCGACCGCGGCCTATCCACGCGAAATGAACGCGCTGCTCGCGGCCAGCGGCTACTTCGTGTTCATGCCCAACCCGCGCGGCAGTTACGGCCAAGGCGAGGCGTTCACGCGCGCGAACGTGAAGGACTTCGGACACGGCGACCTCACGGACGTCCTCAGCGGAGTCGATGCCGTGATCGCATCGAATCCCATCGACCCGGATCGGATCGGCCTGTGGGGATGGAGCTACGGCGGCTACATGACCATGTGGAGCGTCACCCAGACGCAGCGCTTCAAAGCCGCGGTGGCCGGTGCAGGAGTCTCCAACTGGGTCAGCTACTACGGAGAGAACGACATCGACCAGTGGATGATCCCCTACTTCGGCGCGTCGGTGTACGACGACCCGAAGGTCTACGCGAAGAGCTCTCCGATGGAGTTCATTCGCAACGTGAAGACTCCCACGCTGGTGCTGGTCGGCGAACGCGACGGCGAGTGCCCCGCTCCGCAGTCGTTCGAGTTCTGGCATGCCCTGAAGGCCCGCGGCGTCGAAACGCAGTTGGTCGTCTATCCCGACGAGGGCCACGCCATCCGCACTGTGGCGCACAAACGCGACATTGCACGGCGGCTGGTGGGGTGGTTCGACGGGCACTTGCGGTAAGGGCGAGTAGAGTCCGGCATGGGACGGATGGGACGGATGGGACCTATGCGTTTTGGCCATGGTGATCACTTGACGGCCTGGCTCGGGCGGTTCTGCGCAAGCTCGAGCAGATAACGCGGCCGGCCATCGGCATCTTTGATCGCGAACACCTTGCCGAACGGCTTCTGCGTCAGCGGCGCGGCTACTTCCGCTTTCTGCGACAGCTCGCGGTGAGCGGCTTCGGCATCGTCGACGAGCCAATAGAGCTCGTGCGCTGCAATTCACTTACATCTACCGCAATAGGAGGCGACATGACACAGTACACGACCGACCTGCCGGCGCGCGGCATTTCCGGCAGCGGCTCTGCCTCGCGGGCCATGCGCTGTGCCGCGGAGACGGGGCCGACGCCGAGTTGCGAGGACGTGCGTCTGATGCATATGATATGGATCGATATGGAGCACAACTGATGGCTAGCAGACGAACAACACTCATCCTGGACGAGGAGTCCGGCACGGCGGCACGCCAACTAGCAGATCACTACGGCTGTCCGGTATCCGACGCGATTCGGCGGTCGGTGATCGCGCAAAGGGATTCAGTCGCGGGAGTCCCGAAGCGAACCCGGCAGCAACGCGTGAGGGTCCTAAAGCGCCTCTTCAACATTTTTGAGGGAAACGACGCCGCTGAAGAGGTCCACCGCCTGAAGGTGGAGGATCAAGGATTCTGAATGAACATCCAGTTGGATACCGACTTTCTCATCTACGCACTCTCACAAGCCGGAGCGGAGCGCAATCGTCTGCGACGGGCAGCCGAATCGGAAGTGGTGCTGCAGATAAGCGCAGTCGCGTGGTACGAGTTCTGTCGCGGGCCACGCTTGCCGGAACAGATTGCTGTGGCACGTACCTTGTTCGCTGCGGACGGTGTCGTTCCATTTGACGAGACGCTCGCCGCGCACGCTGCGGAGATCTTCCGCCGCCTCGGCTCACCTCGCCGGCGTGCAGCCGACATCGCAATTGGCGCGACTGCTGCTGCAACTGGGGCGGTCCTCCTGACAAGGAACG
>DASQGS010000241.1:0-21185 GCA_035632455.1 Thermoanaerobaculia bacterium
AGCAGAACGAGCGGGTCTGCGAGCCATCGCCGAACACCGTGAGCGGCTCGCCGCGGAGCGCTTGCGAAATGAAGGCCGGCACCACACGCCCGTCCTTGACGCGCATCCGCTCGCCGTAGGTGTTGAAGATGCGGACGATGCGGGTCTCCACGCCATGGAACCGGTGGTAAGCCATGGTCATGGCCTCGGCAAAGAGCTTGGCCTCGTCGTACACACCGCGCGGCCCGACGGGGTTCACGTTGCCCCAGTAATCCTCCTGCTGCGGATGAACGAGCGGATCGCCGTAGACCTCGGAGGTGGAAGCGATGAGGTAGCGCGCACCCTTGTCCTTCGCCAGTCCGAGGGTCTTGTGCGTACCGAGCGAACCGACCTTCAGCGTCTGAATCGGCTTCTCGAGATAATCGATCGGGCTGGCCGGCGAGGCGAAATGCAGCACGTAATCGAGCGGGCCGTCGACGAAGACGTAGGTCGTCACGTCATGCTTGATGAAACTGAAACCCTCGCGGCCGAAGAGGTGCTTGATGTTCTGGGGAGCGCCGGTGATGAAGTTGTCCATGCAGATGACTTCATGTCCGCGCTCCAGGAAGAGCTCGCAGAGATGGGAGCCGAGAAACCCGGCGCCGCCTGTGATCAGAGCGCGCGCCATCTACGGCTGCCCTCGCTTGTGATCACCGATTGCCCGTCCCACCGCGATGTACTCGAACCCCTGGGCTTTCATTCGCTTCGGATCGTAGACGTTGCGAAGGTCGATCATCAGCGGCTTCCGGAGACCCTTCTTCACCCGCTCGAGATCGAGAGAACGGAACACATTCCACTCGGTGGCGATCACCACAGCGTCCGCTCCGTCGACGGCGGCATACGCGTCGTCGCGGAACTCCACGTTCTGAAAGATCGTCCTGGCGTTGTCCATGGCCTGTGGGTCCGTGGCGCGGATCTTCGCCCCGGCGCGCTGCAGGCCCTTGATCAGCGGGATGGTCGGTGAGTCGCGCATGTCGTCGGTCTCGGGCTTGAACGCCAGTCCGAGAATGGCGATCGTCTTGCCGGACACGTCGCCGCCAGCCGCGTCGATCACCTTTCCGACCATCCGTTCCTTGATGTCTTCGTTGACCCGCAACACCGCTTCGATGATCTGGAAACCATAGCCGTGGCTCCGCGCAATCTCCGCCATCGCCGATGTGTCCTTCGGGAAGCAGGAGCCGCCGAAGCCGGGGCCGGCCTGGAGGAACTTCGGGCCGATGCGCGAATCGAGCCCGATGCCTCGGGCAACGTCCTGCACGTCGCCTCCCATCTTTTCGCAGAGAACGGCGATCTCGTTGATGAAGGAGATCTTCGTGGCCAGAAAACCGTTTGCGGCGTACTTGATCAGCTCCGACGACTCGACGCTCGTCACCACGAACGGAATCTCCAGCGAGTGAAGCGGCGCGTAGATCTCCTTCATGAGGGCGACGGCCTCGTCGTCCGACGCGCCGATGACGACGCGATCGGGATTCATGAAGTCATCGATCGCCGAGCCTTCCCGCAGGAACTCGGGATTCGAGACGATGGATGCTTTGTGGCTGTGCGGCGCTTCGGCGATGATTCGCTCGATCATCCGTCCCGTGCCGATCGGCACGGTGGACTTCGTGATCACCAGCTTCGGCCCGTTCATGTGTTTGGCGATCGTTCCGGCGACTTCCTTGACATAACGGAGGTCGGCCTCGCCGCTCGGCTTCGGCGGCGTGCCGACGGCGATGAAGATGGCGCGGCAGGAGCTGATGGCGTCGCCGAGGGCGGTTGTGAATCGCAGCCGCCCCTCGCTGACGTTCCGCTTTACGATCGTGTCGAGGCCGGGCTCGTAGATCGGAATCTCTCCCCGCCGCAAGGCATCGATCTTCGGGACGTCGATGTCGACGCACATCACCTTGTTGCCGAAGTCGGCGAGACCCGCTCCCGTCACGAGGCCGACGTAGCCGGTGCCGATGACTGCGATGTCCACGTAGAAACCTCCAGGATGGGGAGTGAACCGCGCGGCACGCGGCGCTCAGGAACCGGCGCCGGTACGCTCCGCGGGAGCGCATCCTACCATTGTCGGCTCAGCAATTGAGCCGGCCGCCGGGCAAGCCACGTGCAGGATGAACCTTACGGCTTGCTCGGCGGAGGTGGCGGTGGAGGCGTTGATGGTACCGGCTCGCTTGTGGTTGTCGTCGCGGCCGGCGCGGCGTTCGGTGCTGTCCCTGTGCCGGCGGTGTTTGTCGTTGCCGGCGGTGCGGATTCCGGCGCTGCAGACGCGGGTGGAGCCGCCGAGGCGGACGGCGGCGCCGGTGCGGCAGGTGCCGGGCTGGGCACGATGATCGGCACGTTGGGGGCGGGCGGCTCGGGCGGCGTTTCCTTCACCGGCGGTGCGGGAACGCTCGCCGGCGGCACTGGCACGCTCTGCTGCGTCTCGTAGCGCCTCTCGATCCCCTTCTCCTGCCGGTTTCGGATCAACCAGCGAAGGAGCTTCGATTCATTGATGCCGATGAGGATGTCGTTGAGAGCCTCGTAAGCGGCAGGGTCGGTGACCAGGCGTCCCGCCGTTCCCTCGCCGTGATTGATCTTCTGAACCGTTTGATTGAGTTGTGCCAGGAGCCCGGTGAACTCGGCGAGCGCGACGTCGCCGTACTGCTTGTCGTTGATCAGCCGCGGAATGACGCCCTGTCCCGTCTGCAGGCTCTTGGAGAACGCAGCGAGATTCTCAGAGGTGGCGTGGAGGTTGTCCACGAGATCGAGAACTTTCTTCTTCCCGTCCGGATCGTTGAGCAAGGCCGGCAGTGCGCCGTTGCCGTTGCCGAAGCTCTTCTGCACGTTGGCCACGAGAGTCTGGAGCGACTGCGCCGTCGTCGAGATCGACGTTGTGAGTTGCTCGGCGTACGCGTCGTCATAGACCAGTTTGCCGACAACGCCCTTGCCGCTCTGGATGTGGTCGAGCACGGCGTTGACGCGGTTGAGAGTTGTGAGCAACGTCTCGGTGAGGCGCTGTTTGTTTTCAGGCGTGGTCGTGAGCTCGCCCAGGACGCCCTCGCCGCGGTCGACGCGATTTAGAACGTTCTTGAGGGAGTAGGAGATCTGCACGAGATTGTCGACAAGATCCTCGCCGGACGAGATGAGCTGGTCGACGTTCGTCTGGCGCTGCGCGGGAATGATCGAGCCGGGCTCGGTGACGTCGAACCGCGGCGAGCCTGGGGTGATGTCGACGTAGCTGTCGCCGGCGAGGAGTCCGAGCTTCTTGAGTCGGACCCGTGAGTCGCTGCGGATGCGCTCGCCGTACTTGCGATCGATCATCAGCGTGATCTCGACGTCCTTTTGCTTCGGGTCGCGCGGCAGTTTGATGTCCTTGACCACGCCGATGGTGACGCCGGACAGCTTGACCGGGTTGCCGTCGGCGAGGCCGGAGACGCTGTCGAGGCGGACGCGATACTCGTCTTTCCTGGCGAAGATCTTCTGCTCCGATCCGATGAAGAAGATCGAGAGCATGAGCACCACCAGTGCGCTTGCCACCAACAGCCCTACCCGGATCGTCTTGTCTTTTGATGTCGCCATCTGTCTTTCCCGGAACGGTAACCCGTCCGCTCCTCATTTCAGGCCGGGCCCGCGAACCGTAAGCCGGCGCGGGCCGCGGTCGATGCCATCGTTCATGCTCCACCGGTCGGCTGGGCGGCCATGACCGCGGAAGCCTTCAGGAAATCGCGCAGCAGCGAATGGCCGGCGTCGCGCGCCTCTTCCATCGTGCCGGCCCATTCGAAGATGCCACGGTTGAGAAAAGCGATTCGGTCGCCGACCGAGAAGGCGGACTGGATGTCGTGCGTCACCACCACCGAGGTCACGTTGAGCTTCGACTGCAGGTCGATGATCAACTCGTTGATCTTCTGCGCGGTGATCGGATCGAGTCCCGTCGTCGGCTCGTCGTACAGAATCATCTTCGGATCGAGCACGATGGCTCGGGCCAGCCCAACGCGTTTGCGCATGCCGCCGGAGAGGTCCACCGGCATCAGGTGCTCGGTGCCCGGCAGGTTGACGAGGCTCAGCTTCTCTCTCACGACCCGGGCCAGCTCCTCTTCAGCCATGTCCGTATGCTCGCGCAGCGGAAAGGCGACGTTCTCGAATACGGTCATCGAATCGAATAACGCGCCGCCCTGGAACAGCATGCCGAATTTCTTGCGGACGCGGTACAGCTCCTCCTCGGGGAGATCGGTGATGTCCTCATCCTCGACGATGACGCGCCCGGAGTCGGGGATCTCCAGACCGAGGATGTGGCGGAGCGTGACCGACTTTCCCGAGCCCGACCCGCCGAGGATCACCAGCACCTCGCCGCGGAAGACCTTGAGGCTCGCGCCGCGCAGAACCTCTTTCGGGCCATACGACTTGTAGACGTTGCGGAACTCCACGAAGAGGTCGCGATCCAGACGGCCTTCGAGCGTACGGCGTCTCTCGAGCGGGCGATCCGATGTGAGCGTGTCGGTCATCAGAAGAACAATAGGAACAGCTTCGTCAAGAAGAAATCCATGATCAGTACGGAGATCGAGGCCGTGACGACAGTCGCCGTCGTGGCCCGGCCCACGCCGTCGGCGCCGCCAGTGGTGCGCAGTCCGTTGAAGCAGGCGATCAGGCCGATGGTGAATCCGAAGAAGAAGGTCTTCCCGATCCCCGAAGCGAGGTCGTTGTATTTCAGCGTCGTGATCACGCTGCGATAGTAGAAATTCGCGGTCAGATTAAGGCTCCCCACCGCGATGAGGAGGCCTCCAATGATCCCGATGAAACAGGAGAGGACCGTGAGAAGCGGCAGCATCAACGTCGTGGCCATGACCTTCGGCACGACGAGCTTACGTACCGGGTTCGTGGCGAGCGCGCGGAGGGCGTCGATCTGCTCGGTGACCTTCATCGTCCCGATCTCGGCGGTAATTCCCGCGCCGACACGCCCTCCGACCATGAGCGCCATCAGCACCGGCGCGAGCTCGCGGACGAGTGAGAGCGAGACCACCTTGCCGATGAAGAGCGAGCCGCCGAAATCCGACAACGAGTAGGCGGTCTGCAGCGCCAGCACCATGCCGATGAACAACGACGTGATGGCCACGATGGAGAGCGAGCGCACGCCGATCTGATCAAACTGCTGCATCAGGATCGTCGTCTCCAGCGGCCCTCGCCAAGCCTGTTGGATGGTCTGGCCCGCGAGCTGGCCGAGCCCGCCGATATAGAGCAGTGATTCCTCGACACGGCTCACCGCCCGGTCGAGCAGACCTCTCACGTGCCTGCCTTTGGGGATGATGGGAGGCGAATCGACGTTTCCGGCAGCGCTCATGGCAGAGCCGGGGGGTGGGATTGGGTCCATCGTGGATGAAAAGTATAGTCGTGGAGCGGCCTGCGCCCCGACTAATCACTCGCGTCAGTTTCCGAAGATCCGCCGCAGCAGCCTTCGCAGGCTGGTCTCGCGATCCACGCGCCGCGGTTCTCCCGGCCTCGGCTGGGCGCCGGGCTGCCCCGCCTCGGCCCGATCCATGCCGAGGTCCCAGAACCGGGCGGCGTCGCCACTCCCAGCGTGCAGCGGACAGACCGACATCGGTTCCGTCCCGCTGACGAAGATCTCGCTCTTGCTTTTCGGACAGTAGGGCGTCGCCAGCAGGCCCGACTCCGGATCGACCTGTCGCTCGATCACATCCTCCGGCCGTTTCCAATCGACGTCCGGGACCATCCCGACGATCCGGTTCATGTGCATCGCCCAGAGCGGAACGCAGGCATCGCCGCCCGCGAGGCGAACGCTGTGCCCGTCGTCGAATCCGATCCAGACGAGGCTGAGGATGCGAGGCGAATAACCGATGAACCAAGCGTCGCGGTAGTTGCTGGTCGTGCCGGTCTTGCCCGCGTACGGGCGAGTGAACCCGAACGAGTGCATCTTCCCAGCTGTGCCGTACGTGAGGACGTCCTTCAGGATGTCGTCGATCACGTAGCAGACGCTCGCCGGCGCCACGCGTCTCATCTTCACTTCGCGGCTCTCCAGCGGCGTCCCTTCGTGCGTGGCGACGGCGAGGATCGACACCGGCTCGGCCTTCACTCCCTCGTTGGCGAACACCGAGTAGGCGAAGGCGATCTCGAGCGGCGTCACCTCGAAGGACCCGAGCGAGACCGAGGGATACGGTTCGAGATGACTCTCGACTCCGATGCCCGCCGCGGTCTTGATCACGTTCGGCACGCCTGCGCTGATGGCCGCGCGAACCGCGGGGATGTTGTAGGAGTGAGCGAGAGCATCCCTGACGGCGATGCGGCCGTGGAATTTCAAGTCGTAGTTCTGCGGCTGCCAGATGTCCTTGCCGCTCTGGACGCTGATCGGCGAGTCATCGAGCACCGTGGCCGCGTTCAGCGCGCTTTGTCCACGGGCGGGATCCATCGCCGTCACGTAAACGAACGGCTTGAAGAGCGATCCCGGCTGCCTCTTGGCCTGGATGGCGCGGTTGAACTGGGTCTTGGAGTAGTTCCTGCCGCCGACCAACGCCTTCACGTAACCGGTGCCCGGCTGAATCGTCAGGATCGCCCCTTCGAGCGGCGTCTCCGACTTCTTGATGTATGGATAGCGCTTGGTCAGGGAGGTCAGGCCGTCGTCCAGAGCCTGCTCCGCCGAGCGCTGCATCATCGTGTCGAGCGTCGTGAAGATTCGCAGGCCTTCGGTCTTGAGCTGCGTCTCCGGATAGGTCTCGCGAAGCTGTTTGAGCACGAGATCGACGAAGAAGGGAGCGCTGCGCGAGGTCTTCGGAAAGCGCGCGACGGCGAGCGGCGAGGCCACCGCGCCCTGGTAGTCCTCCTCGGTAATCATCTTCTGGTCGCGCATGAGCCCGAGGATCGTGTCGCGCCGCGGCTTGGCGCGCTCCGGGTATTTCAGCGGCGAGAGGACGTTCGGCGAGCGGATCATGCCGGCCAGCGTGGCGGCCTCGGGCAGCGTCAGGTAGGACACGTGCTTGCCGAAATAGACCTGAGACGCCTGCTCGACGCCGATGATCTGGACCGCGCCGTTCTGCCCGAGGTAGATCTCGTTGAGATAGGCCTCGAGGATATCGTTCTTGCTGTACCGGGCCTCGAGGAGGATCGCCATCACCGCCTCGGTGGCTTTGCGCCGGAACGTCCGCTCCGGATTCAGGTAGAGGTTCTTGACGAGCTGCTGGGTCAGCGTCGAGCCGCCCGTGGTGAGCGAGTGACTCCGAACGTCAGTCACTGCCGCGCGAAGGATGCCGCGGAACGAGATTCCTTCGTGATGGTAAAAGTCGTGATCCTCGGTGGCGATGATCGCCCCGGTCACGACCTTCGGAACCGCGGCGAGCGAGATCGGCAGCCGATCCTCCATCTCGTTGTTGTAGATCGAAGTGATGAGCTCCGGCTCGAGCCGAACACCGCGAAGCATTACGCCATCGTCCAGGCGGCGCACGGCGATGATGGTCGATCCACGAAGCTCGACCAGAACAGGCATGGCCCGGAACTCCATATCCGGGTAGGCGAAGTTCTGGAGGTAGATCTCGAGGCCGCCGGTGACGTAGCGGTAGTCGCCGGGGTTCGCCACGCGAGCGGTCACGGCGTGGTAGGCGAGGTGATTGAGCTTCGGCTCGAGAAGCTCGCGCGGGTATGAGAGGCCGGGAAGCAACGGCGTGGCGTCGGAGTAGACGCGGCTGGGCAGGTCCCATCGCCGGCTGGATTCGAACTTCTTCATCACCACGGCGTAGGTGTAACCAACCCAGCCGATGACCACCACGAAGACGATCATCACCAGAAAGGCCAGCCCGGCGGCGTGCCGCCAGAGGAAGTCCTTCAACCAATTCCGTTTCGCCATCGTCTCGCTTGCCGCCCGCCTCGGATTAGATTGTATCGGGTTGGCCTGTCACTTGACGGAACCGGCTGAGCCGAGGTGCGATTTCATGCGTGGCCGAACTTCGTGTGCAACGTTCGGCCACCTTTCCTACACGTCGATCTGCGCTTGCTGCCCGTCGACGATCGTCACTGGAATCGACCGGACCATGTTGTCGCTCCCATCGAGGACCTGCAGCGTGAAGGTGCCAGGAATGAGGTTCTGGAGCAGGGTCGTACCGGGACTTGGATTGATGAGGAAGACGCCGCCGGCGAAAAAGCGCGGGCCGACGCCGCCGGCGCCGCTGATATAAACCGAGCCGTCCGGACCGATGAGCCGTCCCCGCGGCGAACCGGTTGCCGTGGCGCGGAGCAGGAGCGATCCACCTGGCGTGAGGCCGACAGTCGGCGACGACGGTGACACGATCGTGAGAACCTGCGTAGCGTATCCCTGAGCGCTGATTGTCGCCCGATAGGAACCAGGCCCGAGGTTGAGGCTGATCGGCCCGGCGCTGGTATTGCCGAACGGAAACTCCCCTGGAGAGATCACCCGCCCCTGGGAGTCGACCACCACGACCGAGGCCGCGAGCGCACGCCCGTCGCGAGCGTCCACAACCTTCAGAGTCACGCCGTCAGCCGGCGAGAGCTTGAACTGGAGCGGATCAGGCGACGAATCGCCCACGACGACGTCGATGATCTGGTTGGCATAGCCGTTCTTCGACGCACGGGCGTGATAGGCGCCGGGCGGAAGGGAATCGATGAAGAACGACCCCGCGGCGTCCGTTGTCGTGGAGCGATTGGCGAAGATGGCGTCGCTCGCGTCGCCCCGCGTGATCTCGATCGACGCCCCGTTGATGGCATCGCTGCTGGCGGCATCGGCGACGTGTCCGCTCAGTGTCGCTGTGCGGATCGTGATGTCGAAGGTCCCTGAACCGTGCACGTCGTACGATGTCGAGAACGGGCTCATCCGCTCGAGATCGATCACCTGCACCGAGTACGTCGCATCGTCGAGCCCCGTAACTTGGTAGCTGCCGTTGCCCTCGGTCGTCGCACGGGCGTTCGTCTGGGCCTTCGCGTTTCTCGGCGTGAAGATCACCATGGCGCCCGCCAGCGGTACGCCATTGCGGGTCACACGCCCCTGGACCACGACGTTGCTCTTGAATGCGATATCCACTTGAACCGATCCGCCGGGATCGAGCTGAACCGACTGGATGGGCGAGCTCTTTCCTTCGGCGAAGCCACGGCCGGTCTGCGATGACACGCGAATCGTGCCCGTCGGCGCGCCCTCGATTCGGTAGGCGCCGGTGCTGTCGACCGGTGCCGATGACGATCCCGAGGGACCGTTGGCGACGACCGTCGCGTTCTGCAACTCGGTGTCGGTAAGCCCGGTAACGTGGCCGTACACGCTGCCGCCACTTCCCAACGAGATTCTGACGTTCGGCGATGCGGTGATGTCGACGTCGGTCAGCCGGCCGTCGGCGTACCCGCTCTTCGATCCGCTGAAGGCGTAGTGGCCCGGCGCGAGGCCATCGAATCGGAAGGCGCCGGTCGAATCGCTTCTCGTGGTTTGCCCGAAGCCTCCCTCGGAGGCCGACGAGGCGCGCACCGTGGCGTCGCCGACCGGCACGCCGCCGTCCGTGACCACCAGGCCGGTTACGGCCATCCCCGCCGAAAGCTGCACATCCAGGCGAGCGTCCTTTCCGGAGAGATTGAGGTTGCGCGTCTCCGCGAGATAGCCGCTGTGCGTGAACTGGAACGTCTGCTCGCCCGACTCGAGCGCATCGAGCTCGTATTCGCCGGTCGGCTCGGTGATCGTCGTCGCGTTATCCGATGGGTTGATGGCGATGCGCATGGCGCCCCGTCCACCGCCCTGTTGGAGCCGCACCAGCGCGCCGCCTACCGGCGCACCATCCGGTCCGGTGACCCGCCCCGTGAGTTTCACACCCGTGTCGAGCTCGACCGCGACGTCGGGCACAGTCTTCCCTTCCTCGACATTGATGCCCGGCACGTGAGCCGTCGTGTAACCCGCGGCCCTGACCACGACCTCGTGGGCACCGGCCGGAACGTTGTCGAGCGTGAACGTGCCGTCATCGGAGGTGAAACTCTTCGTCTGCGGCGGCATCACGATGTTGACGCCTCCGCCGCCGCGGCTGGTGCTGATGCCCGCCTCGAAGTTCGTGACCGGCTGATGGGTCGTCTTGTCGACGACATGTCCGGCGATCCGTCCTCCCGGAGGGATGTCGATGAGGACGTCGTGCGACGGAGCCATGACCGGGCGAGTCTGCTGAACGAAGGCGTCCTGCTTCATCGCGTTCAGAATCACCTGGCCCGGCGACAGGTTGGTCAGTTGGAACGTACCGTCCGAGGCGGTCATAGCATCGCTCATGCCGCCCTCTCCGACGGCACTTACCTGCACGCCTTCGACTCCCGCGCCACCGCGGGTGACGCGTCCCGTGATCTCGACTGCCGGATCGAGCGTCACAAGAATCGGTTTGCCGTTCGCAGCAACCTGCTGCGCGCGAACCGCCTTGACCGAATAGCCGTCGTGGTGGAACGAGAAGTCCCACGTTCCCTCCTTCACGCGGAGAAAGAACGTGCCGTCATTCGCCGTCTTGACGGAATCGTCGCCTCGATCGCGGAACGCTCCCATGATCATGCGGCGCATGCCGCCGAAACCGCCGCGATCGCTCTCCTGCGTGCTGATGACGGCGCCGGCGACCGGCCTGCCGTCCTTGTCGACGACGCGCCCGGTCACCAGGACGCCGCGCGGAATGGTGATCACGATGCCGGTCCTGCGCTCGCCGCCCGCGAGGTGAAGCGATCCGCTGCGCGCCGGCGGAAACCCTTTCTTCAATGCTTCCATCTGCACGTCGGCGTCGGGCTCGACGTTGCGAGCAACGAAATGGCCATCCGGGCCGCTGTACTGCGGGGCCTGCTGGCCCGCGAAGAAATTGCCGCGAACGATCGCGTTCATTGGATCGCGGCTCACCTGCTGGACCGTGACTTTGGCGGCGGCGACCGGGTTCTTGTCCTCATCCAGGACCGTCCCGGTGACGCGCGCCCGCTGGCTCGCCCAGATGTTCTTCACCAGCTTCTGTCCCTCCTTCACCGAGAGAGCAGCCGGAGCCACGGTATGCCCGGGACGAAGAACTGTGAGCTGATAATTGCCGGGGCGCACGGCCATTGAGAAGTTGCCTTTCGCATCCGACATCGCCGAGTGGACGGGCGTGATCGCGAATCCGGAGCCGCTCGACAAGCGAACCTCGGCGCCCGCGAGAGGCAACTGCGACTTCGCATCGCGGACCGTGCCGCTGACCAGCGAGGCAGGACCGAGCTTGACTGCGATTGCGCCCTTGGTACCGGCCGCCCGATCGCCGATGCGGTCGCCGAGCGTGGCCGTCAGCGAATTCCACGTCGCGGGTGCATGTGGGATCGTGAATGTACCGTCGTCCGCGGAGACGGCGGCGTTGGCGCCGTCGATCTCGACCGTCGCCTTCGCGACCGGCGTGGTGCGGTCGGCAGCCACGACCCTTCCCGTCAGCGGCGCGCCGGCGGTGATCTTCAGATCCAGGCTCTTCTCCAATCCGAACCGTCCGAAGGATTCGCGAAGCGGAGCGTAGTCGGAATGCGCAACGATCACCGCGAATGCCCAATTCGTGGGATCGGGGATCGTGTAGCGGCCTTCGGCGTCGGTCGTGATCACGAGCTCGTTGTCGCCTCCGAGCCATGCCACCACCGCTCCCACCACCGGCTTCCCGTTCGCAGTGACCGAGCCCTTCTTCGCCGGCGCGGGCGACAGGACGATCGCGCCTGCCTCGTCGTCGTTGAGGAGACGAATCGTGTCGGGCGCGTAGCCGGCCGCTTCGACGCGGAGATGGACGACCGCGAGCTTCGGCGTGTCGAGACTGAATCCGCCGCGGGAATCGCTGGTCGTCGACGCGATGGCCGCGCGTTGCGGCTCTCTCGAGAAGATTCGTGCGATGCGTGCGTCCACCGTCTCGGGAGCGAAGAGCGATACCTTCGCGCCGGCGATCGGTTTTCCGTCGGCGTCCATCACGCTTCCGGTCATCGCTGCAAAGCCGGGAACTGCGAGGATCAAAATCAGCGCGGTCGCGACGACTGCTCGATCAGTGCGCATACAGGCTCCTTGTCCGACGCTACAAGTCGTCCGACATTACGATTTAATCAGAGAATCTGCTGAACCGGTTAGACGACGGTAACACCGATCGGTTGGCTGTAGAGAGAGGGAAGCGACCGCCGCGAGTCGCGCGTCGAGAACGCGGACGCGCTCGCCGGTATGGGGAGGAACACATCGCGACAGCGCTCTGTTGCCGGTCTTCGATGCGCTCATTCATCGCGCTCGCAGCGATCGCGGCGGCGACCTGCGCCACGCCGCAGCCGCCGGCGGTTTCCGCCGCTCCAGCCGCAAAGGAGGCCAAGGCCGTGACGTTCCGACTCGTTCAGAGGGGCTCGTATGGCGCCGGCGCAAGCGCGCGGCCCGGCACTTCGCGCGGAGCTCGCGCTGCCATGGCTCGCGATGAAGGAAGTTATCGCGCTTTGTGGCAACAGTATGCCGGCGGTGGCGAACCTCCGGCTGTCGATTTCTCCCGGGAAACGTCGGTGTTTCTCTCCCTCGGACAGCGCCCCACCGGCGGGTACAGCATCACGCCGAACAGCGTGGCCGTCGAAGGCACAACGATCGTCGTCGACGCCACGATCAGCACTCCATCGCCCGGCTCCGTCGTTACGATGGCCTTCTCATCGCCATTCGCGGTGATCGCCGTGAGCATCACGAGCGCATCGAGCCTGCGCTGGATGGATGGCGGTCATGAGGTAATGCTCGGCGAGAGCCCGCAGGCGCAGGAACGATGAGGCGCCGAAGGCCGGTCCGCAACGCCGGCGAGCTCCGGGAGCGGCTCGATCGCCTGGCCACAACGTTCGACATCTCGACGATCGCTCCCGATCCTCTCCAGCTCGTTCATCGATGGCGCGATCCCCGCGACCAGGAGGTCGTCGCGATTCTCGCGGCAGCGTTCGCGTATGGCCGCGCGGACATCATCGTTTCGAACATCGGCGCGATGCTCGCGAGAATGAAGCCGTCGCCGTATCAATACCTGGCGCAACGAGGCTTCTTGCGTGCCGAGGCTCGGGCACGGTTCGCAGGCTTCAGCCACAGGTTCCACAAGACGCCGGAGCTCGTCGCGCTGCTCGAACGGCTTGCAGCTGCGCTTGTGACGCACGGTTCCCTCGGTGCTCTTTTTCGCACCGGCTACGACGACTCGGCGGCCGATATCGCGTCCTCGCTCGCCCGCTTTGTCGACGCGATCCGCGGCGCCGTATCCTCGCGCTCGGCGCACGAGACCGCCGCGATCGAATACCTCCTCAGCTCACCGGAAGACGGCAGCGCCTGCAAGCGCATGAACCTCTTCCTCCGATGGATGGTCCGGCGCACCTCGCCCGACCTCGGGCTCTGGACCTTTGTCGATCCCGCAAAGCTCGTGATGCCGGTCGACACCCACGTCCATCGCATCGCCACGTTCCTCGGCCTCAACGACAGGAAGAGCACCGATTGGAAGACTGCTCGCGCGCTGACCGACCGCCTGGCGGCACTCGACCCCGCCGATCCCGTCCGCTACGACTTCGCGCTCTGCCGCCTCGGCATCCTCGACCTCTGCAGCCGGCGGCGCCGAAAAGAACAGTGCGACGTCTGCCTGCTCCGCGACGTTTGCCGGTTTCCGGTGGAGTAGGAGCGTCGTTTTCTTGAATGGCGACGCGGTAGTTCGCCACTTCCGCGGCGACAGCCCTACCGCACGATGAGATTGAGTATGGCGCTCTCAAGTCATGATTGAGAACAGCACAGTGTCGTCGACAGGCGGCCACGTCAGATTGAGAATGATCGCGAAGTGCGGGCCGAATGGCTGGCGCCAGTGGCAGATGTCTCCGCGCTTGAGCGTCCTCGCGAGCTGGAGTTTCTGCGCCGGTGTGAGCAAGCGTGTGGCCGCGGCTTAGCGAAGTGATGCGACGAGGTCGCGATGCTCCTGCTCGGCCTCCGCCACGCGCTGCATCGGGTCGTCGCTGCGATCAAAGAACAGCTCGTAGGGCATTCTGGCGCGCCCGTACTGTGGCCGCTCCTTGTCTGGAATCGCATAAGCCCGGTCTTTGTGAGCGAGTGCGCTCAACGCCGCGGCAGTCATGTGGCCATACTGCTCAACGACCTCTTCGAGGACCTTCAAATCGGACTTAGAGAAGACTCGATAGTTCTCGGGACCTGTTGCTCTTGCCACAGGATAGGTCGGCGTCGGCGCCATCTCGAGATAGCCGTCGAACAACTTGGCGGTCTCGCCGGTGCCGCTCGACACCATGAGCTCTTCCGCTGCATCGATCAGATTCTTCGCCGCCGATGGCACAGGGCCCCACTCCATCGCATAGTACTCATCTCCGATAATGGGGCGGCCGTGCCTCATAAGGTGAGTCTTGTCCGCGAAGAACAGCAGCTTGGCGATCTTCATCTTCGTGAGATCGCTGACGCCCTTCTTTGAAAAAAAGACGATGGCCTGGATCAGCTTCTGCGGGTTGAAGCTAAAGCTCAGTTTGCTCATCTCAGTTACCCGTGGACTGCAATCGGAACGTAGCCGACGCACGACCTTGACAAGCGCCTATCTCTCACTTCGTAACGCCACAACCATCTAATCAAATCCAGCGCGGCCGTTGTTGATGTCTCGAGTCGCGCCGATATGTTACGCCGCATTACCGCTTCGGTCAATTGGTTTTGTAGATTGCTCGAGCACCCAGGCCCCTGAACTCACCGGGAGGCCTGCTGAAATCCTCCAAGAATCCGGGCGTCGAATCCAAGGAATTGGAATCGACGCCCCGGCAAGCAGGCTCCCATTCGCTTGAGCCACCATTGAATTCAGCGGGTTAGTCGCGACCTGCGGCGGCACGTGCATTGAATACGGATTTCCGAAGGCGCATGCGCAAATCGTTGATCGTCCAAATCCTCATCAGCCTGCTCACCGTGGCAGCGGTGGTCGGAGGATTCGTCTCGTTTCAACGAAAACGATCGTCGTTCGAGCGCATCGACTTCGTTTTCCAGCGCCACCGCGGGATGATCGCCGTCAAGAGTGTCGATCCGGGAAGCGGCGCGGAGCGATCCGGGCTGCGCGCGGGCGACGAGATCCTGCTCATCGGCGGAACGCCGACCACGGAGATCGAAGGCCTGCAGCGGACGCTCCGGCGCATCGGCCAGCCCATCCCGATGATCGTGGCCCGCGGGAACAACACGATCACCCTGACTTACCGCGCGCCGGAGCTGAAGATCGACTACCCGTATCTGATCCTCAGTTTCATCGGCTTTCTCTATCTCGCCATCGGGCTGTTCACGCTCTTCCGAGGCACGACCAGAGAGAGCACGATCTTTTATTTCGTCACGCTTCTTTCGTTCATCGTCTATGTGTACACGCCGGCGGGAGACATCGACTTCAGCTACAAGCTGCTGCAGATGACCGAGGACATGGCGATGATCCTTCTGCCGCCGCTGACGCTGCAATTCTTCCTCCTCTTTCCCCGCCCGATCCTCCAGCGCAATCGCTACGTGGCCATGATGTACCTGCCGCCGGCCCTGCTCGCGCTCTGGAACTTCGATGTCCTCGTACTGAACAACCGGTTTGTGCTGGCCGGCGTGGCCCGCTCGCTCGACCTGATTCAGAGGTGGGAGATCCTCCACTTCGGGATCTACTTCACGCTGGCCCTTGTGGCGCTGATCTATACCTACCGCACGGCGGCACCGGTCGGGCAGAAGCAGATCAAGTGGATCTCGCTCGGGATGTCGCTCGGGTTCATTCCCTTTCTCTTGATTTACATCGTGCCCTATCTGATGGTCGGCACGGTGCGGCCGGTCTTCTCGACGATCTCCATCCTGCCGCTCGCCTTTATCCCGCTCGCGTTCGCGGTCTCGATCCTCCGCTATCGCCTCTGGGACGTCGAGGTCGTGATCAAGGAGATTCTCGCCTACTCGGTCACGTTCGTCTTCGGGATCGTCGCCTTCTCCACGGTCAACCTCCTTCTCTCGCGTCTGATCGAGGAGCGGGCCGGCATGGAGCGCAACTTCCTGGCCTTCAGCTCCGGGCTGCTCATCGCCGGCGTGCTCATTCCGGTCAAGAGCCGGATCGAGTCGGTCATCGAGATGTTGCTCTATCGCGAGAGCTACCGGCATCGCCGTGCCATGGCCGATTTCGCACAGGAGCTGGCCACGTATCACGACGTTCACGAGCTGCTGGCCATGATCCGGGGCCGGCTCCGCGAGGCCCTGCAGATCCAGAAGATGAATCTCTACATTCGCGAGGGCGCGGGCCTGGTCATCTACGAGCCGGAGGCCGATGTTCCTTCGAACGCTGCGGCAAGCGACTTCGGCATGGTGCCGGCCCATGGTCCGGTGTTCTTGAGCGAGCCGCGGCTGCCGGACCCGAGCGAGCTGCCGTGGCGCCTGCTGCGAGCCGGTTACCGCTATGCATTTCCGCTGCGAAATCGCGGCGAGCTGCAGGGAATGCTCATGTTCGGCACGAGGCGCGGCGAGGAGCCCCTCTCGCGCGAGGATCTCCAGCTTCTGTCGTCGCTGACTGCGCCGGTCGCTCTGGCCATCGAGAACTCCCGGCTCTACAACCGGCTTCGCCGCCAGCTCGAGGAGATCCGCTCGCTGAAGGAGTACAACGAGAACATCATCGAGTCATCGTCCTCCGCGATCGCCGTCGTGGCGAACGACGGCACGGTCCTCACCGCGAATCAGGCGTTCTGGGATCTGGTCGGAGGCGAAGGGGTCGACGAGCTGATCGGCGCGCTTTTCCCCCCGTACGAGGAGCTCCGCCATTCCGAGGCCAAGTCGATCGAGACGAACTTCGTGAATCGCCGCGGTGTGGAGAAGGAAGTCTCGGTGACCGCCAGCCCGCTGCATGCCGGCGAGGTCGCCGACGGAGCCTGCGTCCTGGTGATCGGCGACATCTCCGAGCGCGTGCGGCTGGAGCGCGAGCTTCAGGACAAAGAACGCCTGGCCTCGCTCGGCCTTCTCGCGGCCGGAGTGGCTCACGAGGTGAACACTCCGCTCACCGGCATCTCCTCCTACGCCCAACTCCTCCTCGCGGAGACGTCGACCGACGATCCGAAATACCGCATCCTGAAAAAGATGGAGCAGCAGAGCTTCCGGGCATCGAACCTCGTCAACAACCTCCTCGATCTGATCGCGAACCGGCCGCGCACCCGGGAGATCGTCTCGATCGCCGAGCTCATCGACGCCACGCTGGCGCTGCACGAGGAGCTCTTTCTGGCCAGACAGATCACGGTGCACCGGCCCGAGATGCCGGACCTGATTCAAGTACGCGGGAACTTCCACGACCTGCAACAGGTTCTGACGAACATTCTTCTCAATGCCCGCGATGCCGTCGACGAACATGGCAATATCTGGATCGAGGTCGAGGATGAAGGACAATTCGCCATCATCCGAATCAGAGACGACGGCATGGGCATCCCGCAGGAGATCATCGGCCGCATCTTCGATCCGCTGGTCACGACCAAGCGCGGTCAGGGCGGAACGGGACTCGGTCTTGCGATCACCCGGCGTATCCTTCACGCGTGCGGTGGCGAGGTGACCGTCGAGAGCCTGCCTGGCGAGGGAGCTCTCTTCACGATCTCCTTGCCGCGGGTGAAGTTCGCGAGTAGAGATAGCAAGGTCCAGCTTCATGCGAATTCTGATCGTCGATGATGAGGAAGTCCTCCGCGACGTCCTCGAGGCCGTTCTGCGGCGCGAGGGCTTCGAGGTCGTGCTCGCCTCCAGCGGCGAGGAGGCTCTGGCCATTCTCGACGCCGAGGAAGTCGATCTCGTCATCCTCGACATGATGCTTCCGGGCATCAACGGCACGGACACCCTTCGTTCCATCCGCCTCAGCAGCTCCAGCCTGCCGGTCATCATCATCACCGCCTACTCCTCGATCGACGGCGCCATCGAGGCCATGAAGCACGGCGCTTTCCACTACATCCCCAAGCCGTTCAAGAACGAGGAAGTGGTCATCACCGTCAAGAAGGCGCTCGAGCAGCGGCGTCTCTCGAGCGAGAACGAGCGCCTCAAGGCGGAGCTGAGCGAGCGGTATTCGTTCTCCAACATCATCGGCAAGAGCGAGACCATGCGGAAGGTCTTCGACTTGATCCGCCTGGCCGCGCCCTCGCGCTCGAACATTCTTATCGTCGGAGAGTCCGGCACGGGCAAGGAGCTGGTAGCGAAGGCCATCCACCATGCCAGCCCGCGAGCCCGCCTTGCGTTTGTGACCGTCAATTCCGGATCGCTACCGCCGGAACTGCTCGAGTCCAACCTCTTCGGCCACGTCAAGGGCGCGTTCACCGGCGCGATCGCGACCAAGCGCGGCTTGTTCGAAGTTGCGGACGGCGGCTCGGCGTTCCTCGACGAGATCGGGAACATCAATCTCGAGACTCAGGCCAAGCTGCTCCGCGTGATCCAGGAAAAGGAGTTCATGCGCCTCGGTGCGGTGGAGACCATCAAGGTCGACGTCCGGATCATCGCCGCCACGAACGCCGACCTCTCGAAGCTCATGGCCGAGTCGCGATTCCGCGAGGATCTCTTCTACCGCCTCAACGTCATCACCATTCAGCTCCCGCCGCTGCGCCGCCGCCGCGAGGACATCCCGCTGCTGGTCTCGCATTTCCTCGATAAGTACGCGGCCGAAAACAAGCGCCGCGTGCGCGAGGTGACCCCAGACGCCATGCGCATCCTCATGGACCACTCCTGGCCCGGCAACGTGCGCGAGCTCGAGAACACCATCGAGCGCGCAGTCGTCCTCTGCACCACGGAGCGCATCGGCCCCGAGCTTCTCCCCGAGTATCTGCGCTACCCCGTCCAGACCGATGCCCCGGCCATGATCGTGCCCGCCGACGGCCTCTCGCTTAAGGACGCCGTGTCGTCGTATGAGCGGACGATGATTCTCCAATCGCTCGAGCTCGCGAACGGCGTGCAGAAGAAGGCGGCTGAGCTCCTGCAGCTCAAGCCATCGACACTCAACGAGATGATGAAGCGCCTCGGCATCCACACGAAGTCCGTCGCCCTTGTCGACGAAGACGCGATTGTCGTGGAGTGACCCACACTCCTGAGCCGCGCAGACGGCGAAGGATCTCGGAATGGCAAGATTGATGTTGAGAGCGCAATTCTCTCTGCGACCGCTGTGTCTCTGTGGTGATTGCTTCTTTCACGGATTACGGCCTTTGTGCAGCAGCGTCCGCTCGTACAACCCCAATGACATTCGGGATCGCCCATTGTTGCTTATTGCTGTCGTTGTGCCAGAACCCCGTCTCATAGCTGCCACAGAGATCGAGATCGAGGCCGGGGACGTGGATTGACAGGCTGGCTTCGGGTCCGCCCTCGAGATGCATGGCCCGATCGACGTCGAGCGGAAGGCTCATAAGCAGCGTGTTGAATTCACGCATCGAATACGGCGCGCGGGAGAAAACGAATAGCAACCGCCCCTTGGAATCGATCGCCAGCGCCGCCTCGCTCCAGCGCTTTCCATTCTCAGCCCAGACGTTCCGGCGATGGCCCGCAATGAGCCTCAGGTTCTGTACAACGATCTCGTATTGCTCCAGCTCCCTCGCCGGCGACGGCTTATCGAGATCGACCCATATCGCCGGCGCGAGCGAGCTCTGCCGGGGCCCTACCGCCAGGACCGCTCGATAGTCATTCCACTTTGCATTGTTGAGATGTTTCTCACTTCGGAGATATCCGGTGTGCGTCAGTTGATCGGTGGAGAACATGCCCAGATTCGTCGCCACCGCGAATCGCGACGTCCGGCACCACTCGGCGGCGGTCTTCGAACCGCCCCCGGTCTGCGATGCCAAGCCGACGGCCAGTCTGGCGCGGGCCGGATCGATCCGTACAACATACAGAGGACCTTCGGCACGGCCGCTTGGAATCGTCGCAAGCTCGACGCCGGCTTGGAGTGGCTTCCAGGAGATGGCCTTCCGCGCGGGAGCGCCGAGCGCTAGGCAGGCAACGAGTAGGCCGGCGGTTTGCAGCAGGAGAGTCGTTCGCGACGACATTGTGGAAGAAGCGTAGCAGAGGACTGACAGCGCAGCGATCCGCGTCCGCATCAGTTGTCAGTAGTGCCAGGCGGCATGGCGATTTCCGCTGCTCGCGCGGTGCTCGGCCCAGCGCTGCTGGGCCCTACGGTCTTGTCTAGGGTGTCCCACTCCAATTCGCCGCCGAAGGCGGCGCAAGTGTGTAGCCCCCGGCGCAGCCGGGGGTCTTAAGGATGGCCAAATCCCGTCTTGAAGCCCGCGAAGCGGGCGAAAGGCATTCGCCGATCCTGTCGCCCGCGTTGCGGGCTTCGCCAAGATCTTGGGTGTGCGCCCGACAACCCCCGCCTGAAGGCGGGGGCTACATACCTACGCCACCTTCGGCGGCGATAGTTTCGTCCTACTGTGATGGCTCGTACAGCGACGTTTCGAGCCCGTTGGGCAAGGCACGACCGAGGCCGGGAATCCGGGACTCAAAGAGTGGCGACGTCGCCACGTTGATGGGCGAGATCGGACACCATTCGATGAGAACGTTCAGCGCGACTTGTTCTTGACCCTGATGATCTCCTGCCAGCTCATTTCGAGTACCCTCACTCGCCCTCGAACTGTTCGAGCACGTCCTGGGGGAGCGGCTCATCGAAGTCGTCAGGCACGACAAACGCGCCCTTGGCCAAACCGAACGGTCGCGCTGCGCGTCCCTCCGGAGACAACCGGCTCGGCTGCGGGATGACGCGGCCGTCTTCGCGAGCCGCGTCCAGCCAAAGGGAGATGGCCTCTTGCGCCTTCCGAAGCGCCTCCTCGTGCGATGCGCCGTGGAACCATGCAACCCGGCAACTCTGGAACGTCCGCGACGAAGGCTTCGTCCTCCTGGCTGCAGAAGATGATGATCTGGCAATTGTCCACGGTTAGCTTTCGGCGCGTAGCGGTAGGCCAAGTGCGTACGACGCCAGCCGAACGTCCGCCACAAGCGCTGTCCTACGGCTCTTCCAGCAGTGCTTTGTCATCACCGGACAGGGCCTCGTATTCAGCACGTGGAACGTATACCAACTCGCTGTTGCCGATGCCTCGAATTGAGATTCGGCGCAAGAGCAGCTCTTTTGTCGATCCCGAAAATTTCTCTCCGTCGAAACCACGCCGTGAAAAGCAAAACGTAATCCCTGATGCAACCTTTTGCAATCGTGCAGCGATGTTGATACAAGGGCCAACGAAGTCATTTCCGTCACCGATTGAATAAACACGGCCACGTGCCACTCCACATCGAAGTGCATGCGGTGGGTTCA
>DASQGS010000242.1:0-6478 GCA_035632455.1 Thermoanaerobaculia bacterium
TCAGCATCGATTCGCGGCCAATGTGTGACGTATCTGTCGGGCAGCGAACGGGTTAGTCACCGCAAGCGGGCGTAGCTCAGTTGGTAGAGTAGGAGCTTCCCAAGCTCTTGGTCGCGGGTTCGAATCCCGTCGCCCGCTCCAATCCTAGCCCCTCAGAATCCGCTGCTTTCACTCGATGCTCGTCAACTCCACATCCGGCTGGACAATGATCTGGGCGTTGCAGGAGCGGGCGACGAGGCAGTCGCGGTGGGCTTCTTCGATCGTGCGGATGATCTCCTGCGCGAATCGGGAGTCCGTGATCAGGATCGTTGGTTTGACGGTCACCTTCGTGAATTGGTAGCCGTCGCCGACGAACTCGAGGATGCCCTCGGCCTCGCTCATGTAGCCGTCGACCGCGAGCTGCTTCTTCTCGGCCTTCGAGACGAACGTCATCATGAGGCAGGTGTCGATGGCGGCGACGAAGAGGTCCTCGGGAGACCAGACATCGGGCTCACCGCGAAACTCTGGTGGGCTGGCGACGCGGAAGGGCATCTTCGCCTGCGCGCTCAGCACGCCTGCTCTCCGGCCCAGCCATTCGACGGACGTTCGATATTTGAAGGTCTTTCTGACCACTCTCGGCGCAGCCTCGATCGCGGTGACCATGTGTGCCTCCATCAAGGACAGCCCACTCTGCGCCGCCGAGGCCGCCGGGCGTCAGGATGGGCATCACGGTTGCGGGGTGACGGGCACGACAACGGGGACGCCGGGCGGCGGGACCAGCAATCGTTCTCGAAGCCCGGTTGACCCCATGCACGTGCTTCTTTGTGATAATTGCCACACCAGCGAGTGACTAGTCGCATGGCTCGTCGTGCACCCCCGAGAAGAAGCTGGCTCGCCATTCACAGAATCTGGAGGACGTGCAATGCCCACTCAAGACTTGACGATCGCAATCGTCGGCTCCGGCGGTGACGGAGTCATCACCGCTGGGGAGCTCGTGGCCCAGGCGGCCGCTCGACGTGGGCTGCACGTCATGAAAACGGAGGCCTACGGGCCACAGATCCGGGGCGGCGAGTCGTCCTGTACGGTCAGGCTGGGCGTCGAGCCGCTGCTCGCGCCGTCCGACACCGTGGATGTGTTGGTGGTCTTCGGCTGGGCGGATTACCAGCGATTCCGCAGCGAGATCGTCCCGGCCCGCGACGCCATCGTGATTTACGAGTCGGCGAGCCCTGCTGCTCCGGCTGCGGAGGCGGATCAATTGTTCCTGCCGCTGCCGCTGGAACAGCTCGCGCGCAATGCCGCAGGATCGACTGCATCGAAGAACGTGGTGACCCTCGGGATCCTCTGCGAGATGTTCGGGCTGCCGACGGAGTCGATCGAGGCGGCGCTGCGTCACAAGTTCGGCCGCAAGAAAGCAGCCGTGCTCGAGAACGTGGTCAAGGCATTCGAAGCCGGATGCCGGACGGGCCGGGAGCTGATGGCCACGGACGAGCGGATCGCCGCAAAGCGACTCGCCTTCAGCGACGCCGAGCCGCTTCTGATGATGTCGGGCAACGAGGCGGCAGCGGTTGCGGCGGTTCACGCCGGCTGCAGATTCTTCGCCGGTTACCCGATCACGCCGTCCTCCGAGGTGCTCCACTTCCTCGGCGAGTGGATGCCGAAAGTCGGTGGCGTGGTGTTGCAGACCGAAGATGAGCTCGCGGCGATCGGTGCCGTCGTAGGCGCCTCGTTCGCCGGCGTCAAGGCGCTCACGTCGACCTCCGGTCCTGGACTCTCGCTCATGTCGGAGATGATCACGCTGTCCGCCATGGCTGAGGTGCCGACGGTGATCATCAACGTGCAGCGCGGAGGGCCGTCGACCGGGATTCCGACCAAGAGCGAGCAATCCGATCTGATGCACGCCCTTTACGGCGGCCACGGCGATACGCCGCGCGTGGTCATCGCGCCGGTGGACGTCGCCGACTGCTTCCACGCGACCGTTGATGCTTTCAATATCGCCGAGCAGCTTCAGATGCCGGTGATCGTTCTTTCCGACCAGGCGATTGGGCAGCGAAAGGAAACGCTGCCGATCGGCGCCTTCGAGCACAAGGTGATCGACCGCCGAACGCCGACGGCGGATGAGCTCGCCGATTACGCGCGGTATCGCGATACGAAGTCGGGTATCTCGCCGATGGCTACGCCAGGCATTCCCGGTGGGACGTATCAGACCAACGGCCTCGAGCACGACGAAAGCGGGAGGCCCAATTCGATGCACGTGGTCCACGAGAAGATGAACGCGAAGCGCTACCGCAAGCTCGCGGAGCTCGACAGCTTTGCCGACGCAGTCCGGCGGCACGGGCCGAAGAACGCGAAGATCGGCATCATCTGCTGGGGCTCGTCGCAAGGATCTGTCGTCGACGCCCTCGGGCGCCTCGCGGCCAAGGGCATCGCGGCGTCCGCGTTCGTGCCCCGTCTTCTTTCGCCGTTCCCCGCCGCCGCGGCGCGCGAGTTCATCGCTTCAGTCGAGCAGATCCTCGTCGTCGAGATCAGCTTCTCCGGCCAGTTCCACGCATACCTGCGGTCGTGCATCGATCTTCCCGCAGGCCGGACCCATCTCCTCAGCCGCTCCGGCGCCAAGAACCTGACAGCGATCGAAGTGGAGCAAGAGGTGACACGCATCCTCTCCCCAAGCAGAGATTCGAAAGAGGTGTACGCATGAGCGACTCAGCCGCCGTCTCGAAGCCCAACGACTACAAGACCGATCTCAAGCCAGTCTGGTGCCCAGGCTGCGGCGACTTCGGCGTCCTGAATTCGCTGTATCGCGCCTTTGCCGACCTCGAGCTCGAGCCGCACAACAGTGTGGTGGTCTCAGGAATCGGATGCTCCTCGCGCCTGCCCGGATATGTCGAGTCGTACGGCTTCAACAGCCTGCACGGACGAGCGCTGCCGATCGCGACGGGCGTCAAGCTCGCAGCGCCCGATCTGACCGTGGTGGCGGTGGGCGGCGACGGCGACGGCATCGCCATCGGCGGCAATCACTTTCTCCACGCCGCGCGGCGCAACGTCGATCTCGCCTACATCATGATGGACAACGAGATCTACGGCCTCACGAAGGGACAGGCCGCGCCGACCACGCCGACCGGCGACAAGACGAAATCGACGATCTACGGGAACCCCGAGCCAGCCGTCGATCCCTGCGAACTGGCCATCGCGTTCGGCGCGACCTGGGTGGGCCGGGCATTTTCGGGAGATGTCAAAGGCACGACCGAGCTGATGACCGCGGCGATCAAGCACCACGGCTTCGCCTTCCTCAACATCATCTCGCCATGCGTTACCTGGCGCGGCGACGATCAGCATAAGGAGATCCGCGCTAAGCTTCGCGCTCTCCCCGCAGATCATGACCGGTCCAGCCGCGCCGCCGCGCTCGCGTACACGCGCGAGGCCGATGCCGTGACCTGCGGCGTTCTGTACTCGGTCGAGCGCCCGACGCTGGTCGACGAGATCTTCGATATCCGCTGGAAAGTGCAGAACGGCGCGCCTCCGCCGACGACCCGCGAGATCCTGCAATCATTTCTGTAGGACTCAGGAAGACACCTCGTTGACCTCCTCACCCTCGCATGCTAGCGTTGCGCTCCCTTCTCGGAGGCTGACGCGATGGCCGACCATCCCCCGGATCAACCGCTAAAGAAGACTCCTCTGAACGCCCTGGAGCGCGAGCTCCGGGGCAAGATGGTCGACTTCGGCGGGTGGGATCTTCCGGTGCAGTTCAGCGGTATTCTCGAGGAGCATCAAGCTGTCCGCGAGCGCGTTGGTCTTTTCGATGTGTCGCACATGGGTGAGATCACGGTGAAGGGTCCGCAAGCGCTCGATCTGCTCCAGCAGGCGACCTGCAACGATGTGGCCCAGCTCGTCGACGGCCGGATTCATTACACCGGGCTCCTTTATCCGACCGCCGGATTCGTCGACGACATCCTGATCTATCGCAATGCTGCGGACGATTACTTCGTCGTGGTCAATGCATCGAACACGGACAAAGATTTCGAGTGGCTGGCGGGCTGCGCCAAGGGGATGGACGTCGAGGTCAGCAACGTCAGCAGCGACTATGCGCAGATCGCGATTCAGGGACCGCGCGCGGAGAATGTTCTCCGAACGCTGACCAACGTCGATCTCGCGTCGATGAAGTACTACCGCTTCGCGAAGGGAGCCGTTGACGGCGTGACGGCGATCGTCTCCCGAACCGGCTACACCGGCGAGGACGGGTTCGAGGTCTACGTCGCTTCCGACGAAGGGCCACGCATCTTTCGCAAGCTGCTGGCCGCCGGCGAGAACGCGGGCATCATGCCCTGCGGCCTCGGCGCGCGCGATACGCTCAGGCTCGAGGCCAAGATGGCGCTTTACGGCAACGACATCGACCACACAACCACGCCGCTCGAGGCCGACCTCGGTTGGATCGTCAAGATCGAAAAGGGCGATTTCGCGGGCCGCGACGTGCTCCTCAGGGAAAAGGCCGAGGGCCCGCGCCGGAAGCTCGCCGGCTTCGAGATGATCGACCGCGGCATCGCCCGCCATGGCTATCCGGTCGTCGACCGCGGCGAAGAGATCGGGGTCGTTACAAGCGGCACTCACTCGCCGACGTTGAAAAAAGCAATCGGTCTCGCTTATCTTCCGCTCGACAAGACCGTACCGGGAACCGAGATCAACGTGCTCATCCGCGGGAAAGAGACAAAGGCCCGCGTGATCCCAACCCCCTTCTACAAGCGTTCGAAGTGAATTTGCCGGAGGAGCATCCGCATGACGCCTGAAGACAGCAGGTACTCCAAGAGCCACGAGTACGTCCACGTGGACGGCGACATCGGGATCATCGGGATCACCGACTACGCCCAGAAAGAGCTCGGCGACGTCGTCTTTGTGGAGCTGCCCGCCGCCGGCGCCCAGCTCGAGCAGGGCGAAGAGCTGGGCAACATCGAAAGCGTGAAGGCGGTCTCCGAGCTGTTCTCACCCGTCTCGGGCGAGGTCATCGAGATCAACGACGCCCTCGCGGACAAACCAGAGCTGATCAATCTCGATCCCTACGGAGACGGCTGGATGGTGAAGGTGCGCCTCAGCGCCCCCGACGAGGTCGACGAGCTCATGAACGCCGAGGAATACGACGAGTACATTCAGAAGGAAGCAGGACACTGACGCCTGAGAATCAATGCCCACCCAATCGAAAGAAACCACCCTTCCCGATCCGATCGACGACCGCTCCGCACACCGATACATCCCGAACGCCTCGGAAGACATCGCGGCGATGCTCGATGTCGTCGGCGTCGATTCCATCGACCGCCTCTTCGACTCCATTCCCGAGGAAGTCAAGCTCAAACGGCTCCTCGATGTCCCCGGCCCATGGTCGGAGATCGAGTCCCGCCGCTGGTTTCGCGATCTCGCGGCGAAGAACCGCACGGCCGTCGATCACCTCTCGTTCCTCGGTGCCGGGGCCTATGCGCACGCGCAGCCGGCGTGCGTGGACCAGCTTCTCCTCCGCGCCGAATTCTTGACCGCGTACACGCCGTACCAGCCCGAGGTCTCGCAAGGGACGCTGCAATCGATCTTTGAATACCAGACCCACCAGTGCCTGCTCACCGGACTCGACGTGGCCAACGCCTCGCTCTACGACGGCTCGACCGCGCTCATCGAGGCGGTGATGTTGGCGGAGCGGGTCTCGAAGAACCGAAACAAGATCGTCATCGCGAAGTCCGTGCATCCACACTACCTGGCCACGCTGCGGACGTACGTCCAGAACATCGGCATCGAGATCGCCGAGGTGCCGTGGACGAGTGACGGACGCGTTGACGCCGAGGCGATGCGTAAGGCGTGCGACGAGAAGGTATTCGCTGTGGCGGTGCAATCGCCGAACTTCCTCGGCGTGATCGAGGACTACGACGCGGTCGCCGAGGCAGCCGGTGCCGGCGCGCTGAAAATCGCTGTGATCACCGAAGCTACGTCGCTAGGGATACTAAGCCCGCCTGGCGCGCACGGCTTCGACGTCGCCGTCGGCGAGGGGCAGGCGTGGGGAGTCCCGACCCAATTCGGCGGTCCCTATGTCGGCTTCATGGTCGTCCGCGACGAGCTGAAGCGCCACATGCCCGGCCGCCTGGTCGGCGAGACCGTCGACGTCGATGGGCGCCGGGCCTACGTGCTCACGCTGGCGACGCGCGAGCAGCACATTCGACGGGCGAAGGCGACGTCGAACATTTGCACGAACGAAGCTCTCATCGCCCTCGCCGCGAACATCTACCTTTCGCTCATGGGGAAGGAAGGCCTGCGGGAAGTCGCCGTGCAATGCCTGCAAAAAGCGGCATATCTCCGCAAGAAGCTCGGCGAGATCCCGTCGGTCGAACGGCCGTTCTCCGGTGCGGTGTACAACGAAATGGTCGTCCGGACTCCGCGGCCGGCAAGCGAGATTCTCGCGGATCTCGAGAAGCAGAACATCCTCGGAGGCGTTGCTATTGGCGGCTTCTATCCGGGGCATCCGAACGACTTT
>DASQGS010000243.1:0-2724 GCA_035632455.1 Thermoanaerobaculia bacterium
AGCGGTGGTCAGTGGTCAGTTCTCCGAGAGCCGTAATGCTGCCAAGAAATCCTCCGCCGTCTGCTTGGCTCGGCGACGATGACAAATAGTTTTCTCCGCGACCTCCGCGTCTCCGCGTGAAAGATGCTCTCACCGCTGAGACGCTGAGGACGCCGAGAGTTCTTCGCAAGGTTGGGTCATTTCCTCTTCGTCGGCCCCTCGCGCCGTCTCCTCGCTCAGATGACATGAACGCGCAACCGCTCGTTTTTCGGCGACGGCGACCGCGACGCCAACGGCAACGACTACGGTTCGCGATCTTGGCGACTCCAGCTCGTTTTACTCCGGAACCCTGTACACCGCGGCATTGATGTTCATGCCGGCGCCGACGGAGGCGAAGACGATGGTGTCGCCGCTTCGGAGCTCGTGGCCGTTGAGCCTCCCTTTGCGGATCAGGTCGAGCAGCGTGGGAATCGTGGCCACCGAGCTGTTGCCGAGCTCGGCGATGGTCATCGGCATCACGTCTTTCGGCGGTTCGGCGATTCCGTAAAGTGCGTAGAGGGCGGCGAGGATGGCCTCGTCCATCTTTCCGTTGGCCTGATGGATGAGGACCTTGGTGACCGAGCGAATGTCGACGCCGGCGCGGTCGAGGCAGTCTTTCATCGCCTTGGCGACGTTGAGCAAGGCGTATCGGTAGAGCTTGCGGCCCTCCATCTTCAGGAACAGGGCCTCGAGGAACGCCTCCTCTTTATATGACGGGCCCATGAAAAGCATGCCGGAGTGCTCGAGCGTATCGGAGCGGACGGCGTGGGAGAGGATGCCGACGGGCTGGTCGGTCTCGCGGCCCTCGACGATCACGGCACCGGCGCCGTCGGCGTAGATCAGGCTGTCGCGATCGTGCGGGTCGGAGATCCGCGAGAGAGTGTCCGCGCCGATGACCATGACCCGCCGCACGTCGCCGGAGCGGATCATGTAATCGGCCTGGATGACGCCCTGGAGCCAGCCGGGGCAACCGAAGACGAGATCGAACGCCACGGTGTTCGGATTCTCGATGCGGAGCTTGGCCTTGACCCGCGCGGCGAGGGCGGGCACGAGATCCGGCCGCTGGCTCCCGGGCGTGACATCGCCGAAGTTGTGCGCAACGATGATGTAGTCGAGCGATTCGCCGTCCGTTTCCGAGGACTCGAGAGCGGCGCGCGCGGCATCGAAGGCGATATCGGAGGTCACGAGGTCGGGAGGGGCGTACCGCCGCTCGCGGATGCCGGTGATGGATTCGAACTGGTTGAGGATCTCGGCATTCGGCTTGCGGATGGGCTTCTGGTCTGGCCCGTGAAACTCGTGGCCGAGGAAGTGATCGTTCGGAACGACCACGGACGGGATGTGGCTCCCGGAGCCGGTGATGACTGTGCGGATGCTCATCGGAGTGTCTGAGTTTATCGTAAGTGGGTGGGCGGCGGGGGAGTGGTCGGTCAGTGGTCGGGACCGATGGGACCGATAGGACCGATGGGACCGATGGGACCGATAGGGCGTAGTCGCTGACCACTGACCACTGACCACTTTCCCCCACTGACCACTGACCACTTCCCCCACTGACCACTGCTTTCCCGCCCCGCGCCCTCGTGAGCGCGCTCACCGCTGGGAAAGCGAGCGGCGGAGCATGCTGGGCCCGGATCGGCGACTGCTCATAAATTAGTAGTTGACAATATTTCTCGATTACGATAGTTTCTCCAAACCGATGGCCACCCCGATGAATTCAAAGAGCCTGAGCGCCGATATGCCTGAGATCGCCCGCCGCATCCGCGAGGCCGGGCTCAAGGCCACGCCGCAGCGCCTGGCCATCTATCGCGAGCTGCTTGTGACCGACGAGCATCCGACGATCGAGACCATCCATCAGCGCGTTCTGGCGCATCAGCCGGCGCTGCCGATCGGCACTGTGTACAAGACCATCGAGTCGCTGGAGCTGGCGGGGCTCGTCTCCGAGGTGTCGCTGCCGGGAAACGCGAAACGCTACGACGCCAACATCGAGCGGCACCACCACCTGGTCTGCACGCGCTGCCACCGGGTGACCGACTTCATCGACCCGGCGCTCGACGACATCCGCCCAGCCGCGAGGCTTCGCGGATTCCGTGCGACCGAGGTCAAGATCCAAATCATAGGAATCTGCTCGATCTGCCAGAAGAGCGATCCGAAGGCATGATCTCAACTCACTAACCCCCGATAGGAGAAAGAACCATGGCGAAAGAGCTCAAGGGAACGAAGACACACGACAATCTGAAGGCGGCATTTGCCGGAGAATCGCAGGCCAACCGCCGGTACCTCTACTTTGCGAAGGTGGCCGATGTCGAGGGCTATCCCGAGGTGGCGATGAACTTCCGCGAGACCGCCGAGGGCGAGACCGGGCATGCCCACGGACACCTCGATTACCTCAAGCGCGTCGGCGATCCAGCCACCGACTTGCCGATCGGCGACAGCGTCCTGAACCTCAAGGCCGCGATCGCCGGCGAGACTCACGAGTACACCGACATGTATCCGGGCATGTCCAAGACTGCCCGCCAGGAAGGCTTCGAGGACGTGGCCGACTGGTTCGAGACCCTGGCCAAGGCCGAGAAATCGCATGCCGGCCGCTTCCAGCGGATGCTGGATACGATCAGCTAGCCTCGATCGGACCGATCGGTCGGATCCGTCCGATCGGTCCGATGCCCGTTTTGGCAAACTCAGAGCGTGCCGTTGGCGCGAAAAGCGGCGGCC
>DASQGS010000244.1:0-5675 GCA_035632455.1 Thermoanaerobaculia bacterium
GGCGTTCTTCGACACCAACGTGCTGCTCTATGCAATTGGACGGGACGATGAACGGGCGGAGCCTGCCGAGGCCCTGCTGGCTGGTGGCGGAATCGTCAGCGTGCAGATCCTGAATGAATTCGCCGCGGTCGCACATCGAAAGCTGGGCATGTCGTGGGAGGAGGTGGCCGAAGCGCTCGCGGCCATCAGAGTCTTGTGCCCGTCGCCGGTCCCGATCACGGTTGAGATCCACGAAGCGGCCCTGAAGATATCGATGCGCTACGGGTACAACATCTACGACGCGCTCGTGGTTGCGGCGGCGTTGAGTGCCGGATGCGGCACACTCTATTCAGAAGATTTTCAGGCCGGCCAGGTAATCGGGGGGCGATTGAGGATTCGCAATCCGTTCAAGAGGAACTGACTCGGCTCATGGCTCTGGTCGAGCCGCGCGATCAATTTCAGCGAGGGTCCTTGGCGAGTGGTTTTGTTCGGCGCATGTGGTCAACGAAAGCGGCGGCGAGCCGCCGCAGTCCATAGGCGGCTACGGGTTCATCTGCGGTTGCTTAATCGCAGCGACCGCCAGCAGCATTGATCCTGCGAGGTAGACCATGGCGGCGCTGGAGATGGCGTAGCCTAGCGACGCGCGCTCGGCGATGTAGCCGATGATCACCGGCGCTGATCCGGCGCCGAGGAGCCAGGCGGCGAGGTTCATGATGCCGACGACGCTGCCTCTTATCGCGGGTCGCGTGACTTCGAACATCGAGGCGAAGATGTTGGCGTCGTACATGCCTTTGAAGAATCCCCAGCCGAAAAACGCTGCGATCACAATCGTGAGCGACTGGCTGGCGCCGGCGAGGATGACGAATGGCGCGCCGAGGGCGAGGCCGATCATTTGGGTGAGGATGCGGCCGCGCGGCGTGCGGCGGCGCGCGAGGTCGGCGCCGTAGCCGCCGGCGATGGCGCCGGCGATGCTGCCGAACTGCGCGAAGAAGCTGGCGGTGAATCCGGCGAAGGTCAGGTTCTGGTGGAAGTGATCGTGAACGTACGTCGGCATCCAGAAGAGGAGCACGGCGGCGACGGCGTTCGCGCAGATGAAGGCGAGCAGCAGCGCGAGTGCGGTCGGGGTCGTGACGATGGTCTTGAGCGCTTCAGGCAGACTGCCTTGCGCCGTGCCTTCGCGTTCCCTGCGCTCGGGTTCGCGCAGGAAGAAATGGAGAACGAGGCCGAGGAGTAGGCCGAGAGTGCCGAAGATGAGGAACGAGGATCGCCAGCCGAATCGAAGGGCGATCATGGCCGCGACGGTGGTGCCGCCGACGGTGCCGATGTAGACGCCGGTCTGATGCAATCCGAGGGCGCGGGAGCGGGTGCGCTGATCGTGATGCTCGCTGATGAGCGAGACGGAGGCGGGGAAGTAGGCGGTCTCGCCGAGGCCCTCGGCGGCGCGCAGCGCGAGGAGCGAGTTGAAACCGGGCCCGAACGCCGTGACGGCGCAGATCGCGCTCCAGATGTTCAGGCCGGCGAGCACGGCGGTGCGGCGGCGAATGCGGTCGACGATCGCGCCGGCCAGCGGCGAGCAGAGGCCGTAGGTCCATGCGAATGCCGAGCCGAGCAGGCCTTCCTGCACGGGGCTGAGGTGCATCTCGCCGCGCAGCAGCGGGAGGACGGCGGAGAGGGCCTGGCGGTCGGCGTAGTTGAAGAAGACGATGCCCCAGAGCATGGCGACGACGTACCACTTGTAGCGGTCGGGCTCGGGCATGATTCGGAGGATAGCGTAGGGCGAGGGAAGGGCGGAACGGCGAATGTTGAATGGTGAATGTTGAATGGCCTTGTGTTCCGTAGCCGTCGGCGTCGCGGATTTTGACTTTGGGCTTTGCTACTGGAACGAACGTCAACAGCCGGCGACGGCGACGGCGACGGCGACGCCAACGGCAACGGAACCCACAGCATCGGGTGTGCGCACTTCCAAAATCACCTGTGACATTCAACACAAGGCTTGGTGTACATCCTGGTTCTGAATGGCAAGTCGAAGTGACTCTGGAGGATTCGAGCATGGCTTCGAAGCAGACAATCACGGTGGACGGCAATGAGGCGGCGGCCTCGGTTGCGTACAGGATCAATGAGGTTGCGGCGATCTACCCGATCACGCCGTCGTCGCCGATGGGCGAGTGGGCCGACGAGTGGTCGGCCGCCGGCGCGACGAATATCTGGGGAGCGCCGGTGCAGGTCGTGGAGATGCAATCCGAGGCGGGCGCGGCCGGGGCAGTCCACGGAGCCTTGCAGGCCGGCGCGCTGGCGACGACCTTCACGGCCTCGCAGGGCCTGCTCTTGATGATCCCGAACATGTACAAGATCGCGGGCGAGCTCACGGCGTACTGCATGCACGTCGCGGCGCGCACCGTGGCCACGCACGCGCTGTCGATCTTCGGCGATCACTCCGACGTCATGGCCTGCCGCCAGATCGGCTTCGGCATGCTCGCCGCGAACTCGGTGCAAGAGGCGCACGACTTCGCCTGCATCGGCCAGGCCGCATCGCTCGAGAGCCGCATCCCGTTCCTCCATTTCTTCGACGGCTTTCGCACATCGCATGAAGTATCGAAGATCGAGATGCTGTCGGACGACGACCTCCGCTTCATGATCGACGAGGATCTCGTCAGGGCGCACAAAGAGCGGGCGCTGACGCCGGATCGTCCGGTCCTCCGCGGAAGCGCGCAGAATCCCGACACCTTCTTCCAGGCCCGCGAGGCGTGCAACGGCTTCTACGACGCTTGCCCGGCGATCGTGCAGAAAACGATGGACCGGTTCGCCGAGCGTATCGGGCGGCGCTATCGCCTGTTCGACTACTGGGGCCACCCCGAGGCCGAGCGCGTCATCGTCCTGATGGGCTCGGGAGTCGAGACGGCGCGCGAGACGGTCGAGTACCTCGCCGCGAAGGGCGAGAAAGTCGGCGTGATCGCGGTGCGGCTGTATCGCCCGTTCGCGGCGAAGCAATTCATCGAGGCCCTGCCGAAGAGCGTCAAGAGCATCGCCGTGCTCGACCGCACGAAAGAGCCGGGCGCGGTCGGCGAGCCGCTGTTCGTCGACATCGTCACGGCGCTGCGCGATGCGGAGGACGAAAAGACGCTGCCGTTCGCCATGCCGCGGGTCGTCGGCGGGCGCTACGGACTGTCGTCGAAGGAGTTCACGCCGGCGATGATCAAGCCGGTGTTCGACGAGATCGCGAAGCCGAATCCGAAGCGCCGCTTTACGGTCGGCATCGTCGATGATGTGACGCATCTCTCGCTTCCGTTCGATCCCGATTGGGACATCGAGAAGGACGACGTGATCCGCGCGGTCTTCTTCGGCCTCGGTGCCGACGGCACGGTCGGCGCGAACAAGAACTCGATCAAGATCATCGGCGAGGAGACTGACAATTACGTGCAGGGCTACTTCGTCTACGACTCGAAGAAGTCGGGGGCGACGACGGTCTCACACCTGCGATTCGGTCCGCGGCCGATCCGTTCGATCTATCTGATCAACAAGGCGAGCTTCGTGGCCTGCCACCAGTTCGGATTCCTCGAGAAGCTGGACATGCTCGAGTACGCAAAGCCGGGCGCGGTCTTTCTGCTGAACTCGCCGTACGCGGCGGCCGAGGTCTGGGACAAGATGCCGCTGGAGGTGCAGGAGTCGATCATCGAGAAGAAGCTGAAGTTCTGGGCGATCGACGGGACGAAAGTGGCGCGCGAGGCGGGGATGGGCGGGCGGGTCAACACGATCATGCAGACGGCGTTCTTCGCGCTGTCGGGCGTGCTGCCGCGCGACGAGGCCATCGACAAGATCAAGGGCTCGATCAAAAAGAGCTACGAGCGAAAGGGCGAGGAGGTCGTGCGCCGCAACTGGGCCGCGGTGGATACGACGCTGAGCCATCTCGAGCAAGTGGCGGTGCCGGCCGCGGCGACGAGCTCGTTCCGCCGTCCTCCGATCGTCCGCGATGCGGCGCCTGATTTCGTCAAGAAGGTCACCGCGGTGATGCTCGCCGGCAAGGGCGATCTCCTGCCGGTCAGCGCGTTCCCGGTCGACGGCACATGGGCCACGGCGACGACGATGTGGGAGAAGCGGAACATCGCCCTCGAGATCCCGATCTGGTCGAAGGATTTTTGCATCCAGTGCAACAAGTGCACGATGGTCTGCCCGCACGCGGCGATCCGTGCGAAGCTCTTCCATCCGAGCGCGCTCGCCGGCGCGCCCGAGTCGTTCCAGAGCCAGCCGATGAAGAGCCCCGAATTCAAGGGGAATGTCTACACGATTCAGGTGGCGCCGGAGGATTGCACTGGCTGCAATCTGTGCGTGCAGGTCTGCCCGGGCAAGGACAAGGCGAATCCGAAACACAAGGCCATCAACATGCTGCCGCACGCCGAGCACAAGGAGCGCGAGCGGATCAACTACGACTTCTTCCTCGACATCCCGGAGCTCGACCGGACTCTGGTCACGCGCATGGATGTCCGCAACACGCAGTTCTTCCAGCCACTGTTCGAATATTCAGGCGCCTGCGCCGGATGCGGTGAGACGCCGTACATCAAGCTGCTGACGCAGCTCTACGGCGACCGGCTGTTGATCGCGAACGCGACGGGATGCACGTCGATCTACGGCGGCAATCTGCCGACGACGCCGTACACGAAGAACTCCGACGGCCGCGGTCCGGCGTGGGCGAACTCGCTGTTCGAGGACAACGCCGAGTTCGGTCTCGGGTTCCGCCTGGCCATCGATGCTCAGATCGCGACGGCGCATTCGCTGGTGACGTCGCTCTCGTCGAAGATCGGCGAGACGCTGACGGACGAGTTGCTGGCGGCGGATCAATACAGCGAGAGCGGCATCAAGGCCCAGCGCGAGCGGGTGATTGCGTTGCGCCAGAAGTTGCAAGCGGTCGGCGGCGAGGACGCGAAGCGTCTGGCCACGATCGCCGACTACCTCGTGCGCAAGAGCGTCTGGCTTGTCGGCGGCGACGGCTGGGCGTTCGACATCGGCTACGGCGGACTCGATCACGTCCTCTCGCTGCCGTACGACATCAACGTCCTCGTGCTCGACACCGAGGTGTATTCGAACACCGGCGGGCAGGCGTCGAAAGCCACGCCACTCGGTGCCGCGGCGAAGTTCGCATCGAACGGAAAGGCTACGGACAAGAAGGACCTCGGGTTGATGGCGATCAACTACGGACACGTCTACGTCGCCTCGGTGGCGTTCGGCGCGAAGGACATGCAGACGGTTCGCGCCTTCACCGAGGCCGACTCGCATCGCGGGCCGTCGCTCATCATCGCCTACAGCCACTGCATCGCCCACGGTTACGACATGATGTGGGGCGCGGAGCAGCAGAAGAAGGCCGTCGATAGCGGCATCTGGCCGGTTTACCGCTACGACCCGCGGCGGATCGAAGCAGGCGAGGCGCCGCTGGTCATCGATGCGGTTGGCGGAAAGATCCCGGTGCAGGAGTACATGAAGAACGAGACCCGATTCCGGATGGTCGAGAAGATGGACCCGCAGCGATTCAAGCTCTTCGCGCGGCAGGCGCAGCTCGCGGCCGAGCGGAGGATGGCCACCTACCAGCATATCGCCCTGCTCAAATTGCCGAAGGAAGCGCAGATGGCCGCGGCCGCGGCGGCGCCATCCGACGTCAAAGATGATGAGTGAGAGGGAGACCGATCATGGATACGACCACAACCTAT
>DASQGS010000245.1:0-4865 GCA_035632455.1 Thermoanaerobaculia bacterium
AGAGCCACGGCCGGCGCCTTTGAACCAACCGACCACCGACCACTACTCACTGATTCCACGGACCACTGCTCACTGATTCTACTGACCACCGACCACTGACCACTGCTCACTGAATCCGCTGACCACTGACCACTGCACCACTGCTCACTGACTCTCACTGCCATGTCCGAGCCGATCTTCATGCATCCCGCGGTGGCGCGGCAGCAATTCCGGGCGTTCGCCGAGGGAGAGATCACGAACGCGAACCTCGCGCTGGGCGCGCTGTTGATCGCGCTCGAAGACCATCCGCGGCTGAACGTGGATCACTACCTCGGCGAGCTCGACGCACTGGCCGCGCGCGTGGCGAAGCGTTGTCTGCCCGGCGATCCGCCGATCTTCCGGCTGGGCCATCTCCACTCCGAGATGTTCGATGCCGATGGCTACGACGGCTGCAGCGACGATTACTACGACGTGCGCAACGGCTACCTCCACGAAGTCATCGACCGCAAGGCCGGCATCCCGATCTCGCTCTCGATCATCTTCCTGCACATCGCTTCGCGCATCGGACTGCCGGCCGCCGGCGTCGGCCTGCCGGGCCACTACATCGTGAAAGTGCAGTTCGAGCTCAGCGAGGTCTACATCGACCCGTTCAACAGCGGCGCGACGCTGTCGATCCGCGACATCGCCGACCTTCTCGGCAAGCTCACCGGCGGCCAGATGCGCCTCTCGGCCGAGCACCTCCGCGCCTGGAACGGCAGGCAAACGCTCATCCGCGTCCTCGGCAATCTGCAGAACATGTGGACCCGCGCCGGCGAAACGCGCAAAGCCCACGCTGCGAAGGAGCGCATGGAGATCCTGATGGAGCTGGCCCCCAATTAAACCAGAAACCAGAAACCAGAAACTAGAAACCAGAAACCAGAAACTAGAAAACCACCCTATGCTTCTTTCTGGTTTCTGGTTTCTAGTTTCTGGTTTCTGGTTTCCTCATGATGAAGATCGTCGTTACGATTCACGAAGAGACGCTCGAGTGTGCCCTCGGCGCGATCGCATCGATCGCCGAGGATCACGACATGGTCGAGATCCGTCTCGATGCATTCAAGGCGAGGGGAGGGGAGCTTTCGCTCTCGCAGTTCCGATCGGCGACGACGAAGCCCATCATCGCCACACGGCGCTCCTCGCCCGGAACATCGCCGCGCTTAGACGAATCGCTGATCGCAGCGGCGCTGGCCGCGGGCATCGATCTGGTCGACGTTGAATACGGCCCGGCGCTCCGCCCCGATGATCTCGCTCGCTTCAAAGACCGCGTCGTTCTCTCGCATCACGACTTCGATGGCGTCCCCGACCTTCACCGGCTGATCGAGCGAATGGCCGCGCTCGAGTGCGCGCACACGAAGATCGCCGTAACCCCGCACAACTTTCGCGACAACCAACGGGCGCTCGAGGCCCTCGTGGCGTTCCGCGGTGGAATCGATGGCAGCGTTCCGGCGGTGTCGCGTCGCGTGGCGAACCTCACCATGATCGGCATGGGCGAGATCGGCCTTTACACGCGAATCGCCGCGCCGTGGTTCGGATCGGAGCTGATGTTCGTCAGCAGCGGCCGGCAAGCCGCGGCGCCGGGACAACTTTCTTTGCGCCGCGCGCACGCCATCTTCGACAAGCGGCGCGAGACCAGAAGCCCGCGCCTGATCGCCCTGGCCGGCAATCCCGCCGGGCACAGCGTCTCGCCTCCGATTCACAATGCGCTCTTCGCGGAGAAGGGGCTGAATGCGGCGTACACGATCGCATCGAGCGAATCGTTCGACGACGTCGTCCGGCCGTTCTCCGCCGGAGAGAGGTTCGCGCCGAGCGGACTCAGCGTCACCGCGCCGTTCAAGCAGGAGGCCTTCGCGTTCGCCGAGCGCACAGGCGCCGCGATCCAGCCGAATGCGCGCGACTGCCGTTCCGTGAACACGTTGGTGCGCTGCGTCGACGCCAGCGGGCGCGTGACGATCGTCGCGGACAACACCGACGTCGACGGATTCACGACCATCCTGACGCGCGTGTGCGGCCGCGATCGCAAGACCGCCGCGGTCCTCGGCGCTGGCGGGACGGCCAGAGCCGCGCTGGTCGCACTGCGGCGCTTGGATGTGCCGGCGGTCGTATTCAACCGGACGACGGCGAAGGCCGCGGCGCTTGCCGCCGAGTTTGGCGCCCGCGCCGAGCCGCTCGATGCCCTCGCCGGTTTCGACGGCGAGATCATCATCAACACGACCACCGCCGGCGCGGATATCGACATCCCGGACGCCGTCCTTCGCCCCACCGCGACATGGATCGACGTCGCCTACTCGCATGAGCACCTCGGCATCGCCCGGCGGGCGCGCGTCCGAGGTACGGCGGTGATCGACGGGATGGAGCTCATCGAAGCGCAGGCCGTGCGGCAGAACGAGCTGTTTGCGCAAGTCTGCGAGCGCGAGCCGTTGCCAGACGCAGCGAGACCAATCTCCGAGGAGACCTCATGATCGAACCGATGACCCCCGAACGCCTTGAAGCCTTACGCGCTTCGTACGATGTCATTCCGCTCGTGCGCGAGCTGAGCGCGGACACGCTCACGCCATTGGTGGCCTTCGCGGCGCTTTCTCCGTTCGCACCCGAGGCGTTTCTTTTCGAGACCGTCGAGCGAGGCGAGAACCTCGGGCGCCACTCCTTCGTCGGCTTCGATCCGCGCCGCAGTTTGCGTTTCGACCACACGACGCCGGAGCCCGCGCGCCTTCTCAATGATGAGCTTCCGCCTCTGCGCGTCTGGAACGAGGACCAGCTTCCTCCATTCTTCGGTGGCGCGGTCGGCTATTTCGGCTATGGCGTGGCGCGCTGGTGCGAGCGGATTCCCGATACGCACGCCGATGATTTCGGCGTTCCGGACGCGGAGCTGCTGTTTTTCGACAACGTCGTCGTCTTCGATCACGTCCGGCAGCGTCTGCTCGTGGTCGCGAACCTCTTTGCTAACGATCCGCGGAACAGCGCCGAGCTCCTCGGGAGCGGGGAGGGCCGGATCGAGCGCGCCCTCGCGGCGCTCCGAGGGGCGGCCGTCGATCTCGTAGCCCTCGAGCCCGGGCCGCCGGATGACGCGCTGACGTCGAACATGACGCGCGAACAGTTCGAACAAATGGTTCGCGACGCGAAAGAAGAGATCATCGCCGGCGAGATCTTTCAGATCGTCGTCTCGCAGCGATGGGAGACTGCGTTCCCGACCGCCGAGGCCCTGACGCTCTACCGCGCACTGCGGTCGGTGAACCCGTCGCCGTATATGTTCCTGTTGCGCACGAAGGCCTGCACGCTGGTCGGCGCATCGCCGGAGATGCTGGTGCGCGTCGCCGGCGATGTCGCGGAGGCGCGGCCGATCGCGGGGACTCGCCCGCGCGGACAAACGCGCGAGGAGGACCTCGAGCTCGAGCAGTCGCTGCTCGCCGATCCGAAGGAGAATGCCGAGCACCTGATGCTCGTCGACCTCGGCCGCAACGACATCGGGCGCGTCTCGGCGAGCGGCTCGGTCATGGTCAGCGACTTCTGCCACGTCGAGCGCTACAGCCACGTCATGCATCTCGTGACGAACGTCGAAGGGCGGCTGCGCGACGGCAGCACGCCGGTCGACGTCTTTCTCTCCTGCTTTCCGGCCGGCACGGTCAGCGGAGCCCCGAAGATCCGGGCCATGGAGTTGATCGATCGCTTCGAGCGAACGCGCCGTGGCCCGTATGCTGGCTCCGTGGCTTACATTGGATTCTCGGGAAACCTCGACTCCTGCATCACGATCCGGACGATTCTCCTGGCCCGCGATCGGGCCTGGATTCAAGCGGGAGCGGGCATCGTCTACGACTCCGATCCCGCAACCGAGTACGACGAAACGGTCAGCAAATCGAACGCGCTCCGCCAGGCGCTGCGGATTGCAAGAGAAATCATCGCGGCAAGATGAGAGGATTGACTATGACTCTCACTGATCTCAAGTTTGCGGACTCACTGATCCCCGCGATCATTCGCGATGCCACGACCGGCGCTGTGCTGACGCTCGCGTATATGAACGAGGAATCGCTTCATAAGACGCTCGAAACCGGGCAGACGTGGTTCTGGAGCCGCAGTCGTAATACGCTGTGGCACAAGGGCGAGACCTCGGGTAATACGCAAGAAGTTGTCTCCATAGCGCCCGATTGCGACCGCGATGCGCTGCTGGTGACTGTGCGTTCAGCCGGACCGGCCTGCCACACGGGAGCGTACTCCTGCTTCGATGGCGTGCCGGAACCGGCAGTCGATCTCGACAGCCTCATGCGCGTCTTGCGCGATCGCCACGAAAAGCGCCCCGAGGGTTCTTACACGGCCTACCTCTTCAATGAAGGCCGCGACAAGATCCTCAAGAAGATCGGGGAGGAAGCCACCGAAGTCGTGATCGCCGCCAAGGGACAAGGCCGCGAGCGCCTGACCGCGGAGATCGCCGACCTGCTCTATCACCTCTCCGTGCTGCTCGTCGACGAAGGCCTCGACTGGAGCGACGTGGGCAAGGAACTGGCGACGCGGGCGAAATGATATGGAGCGGCGGCAAAGCCGCTTATGGACTGCGGCGGCAAGGCCGCCGCTTTTCGCCGCAAGAGCCCAGCCCATCGCACCGCAACGCACAGCGCAAGAACCGAGCTGCCGCATCGCCGCGGCACGGGAGTTTGGACATTTTGTTCGTTCAACTCGACCATGCCAGTGAGAAGCCCTCTCCGCCCAGAACAGAGGGCGGCGCGAGGCGCGGGTGAGGGGACCCCGCGCGCAGCGCGCTATTAAAGCGATGCCGATCTCGCGTCGATTGCGCCCGATACGACTCTCGCAAGAGCCACCAGAGAGTCCCTTCACCCCGCCGCTGCGCGGCGACCCAC
>DASQGS010000246.1:0-18484 GCA_035632455.1 Thermoanaerobaculia bacterium
CGCTGGACGTAGCGGATGTCGACGCCTTCTTCGAGGAGGTACGTGGCGACGGAGTGCCGGAACATGTGCGGAGTCACCCGGTCTCGGACGGCTGAGCGCTCTCCGTGGATTCGCACGAGCCGCCGGATCATCTGCGGTGACGCGGCCGATCCGCGGGAATTGACGAGAAACGTCTCGGTCTCGCCCGCGATGTGCCGGCGGGCAGTGCGGTAATCGCCGAGGACAGGCTTGATCTCGTCCGGAACGAAAACGCGCCGCTGGCGATTGCCTTTGCCGACGATGGTGATCGTGCCGTCGTCGAGGTCGACGGCGCGGTCGAGGAGCGAGGCCAGCTCGCCGACGCGCATCCCGGTCGCGAACAGAAGTTCGGTGGCCACGTAAGCCGTCAGATCGCTGAAGGTCTGCTCGGCGAGCGGGCCGTGGTGGCGCAGAAGACGCCGGAGGTCGGCGCGGGCGATGACTCTCGGAAGGCGCTTCGGCATGCGGATGCGAAGTCGAAGGCCGTTGAATGGATCTTCGATTTCGTCGGAGTCGTCCCGGAGCCAGCGGAAGAGTGATCGGAGGGTGGCCAGATGGCGCTTCGCAGACGACTCTTTCAAGCCGCGCACTTCGAAGAGATGGCGAACGTAGTTGTTGAGGACGTTGCGGTCGCAGGCGCGGACCGAGGCGCGCCTGCCGAGGAATTGAGTGAAGCGCTCGAGATCGAGCTCGTACGCTCTGACCGTGTGCGGCGATAGCTTCCGGATCGACTGGCAATGCCGGATGAAAGCCGAGGCCGCGTCCCGGAACAGCACGTACGACTACCTCCCGATGGTTCGGAGCGCGGACCTTACCCGACAAGTCCGAAGGTCGCAACCGGAGTTAAGGAGGTACGGCCGGTAGCCTTCAATCGTGACGTTACGCTATCTCCGAGGCCGTGAGTCCTTGCGGCGGCAGACTGCCACGCGGCTGCCGCGCCCGATCCCATGACCGTGAGCACCGGCTCTGCCTGGAACAGGTTGGAGACTTCCACTACACTCCGGCGGAAATGACCATGGCGCCGTCGCGATCCCGCGGGACTCTCGATCGAGTCGCCTCAGCGCTTCTCTGGCTCTGCGCCTTCGCCTTCGCATCGGGCATTTTCCTCTCCCTCACGATGCTCTTCCGAGGCTTCCCGCCAGCCGCGCCTGTTGCGGTAGGTCGCGTGACCATCGAGCGGGTATCGAAGCTGAAGGACTACGTGACGGCCTTCGCGTTTCTGGCCTTCGTCCCTCCGTTGACTGTCTGGCTTCACGGGATCGGTCAGCGCGTCGATCTCTCTTTTCGGCGCCGCATGGCGTGGAGTGAGCCCGGCGAAGAGCTGCTTGCACTTTCCACCGTCCTGTTCGCGACGCCGTTCCTCCTGTCGCCACTGCTCTACCTGACGACGAACAAAGCAGGATGGATTCTGTTGCTGCCGCCGCTGATCTCGCAGCTCGGGCCGCGCACGCTGATCGCATTTCGGGAGAAGCGCTGGCTGCGACACCTCTTCGCGCCGGAGCTGCGAGGATTCCATGCTTTGATCGTCGTGGAAGCGATGTCGTGGATCTGTTTTCGCTACATCGCGACGGGCAAGCGCGTGGCGCACATCCCGACGCTCTTCCTCGAATCCGTGTTTGTTCTCTTCCTGGTCGCGGCGTTCTGGGGTGCGATCGTGCTGGCATCGCGGCTCGCCGCCAACGCGCTCGGTGGCTCGCCCGAGCAGGCTCTTGGGCGGATGGCCGTGGCGGCGCTGCCATTCGTGCTGTTGCCTGCGGCAGCCGTGTTCCTCGCGCCCCCGCTTCCGGTGATTAGCGCATGCTTTCTGGCGTTTCTCATCCTGGCCGTTCTCGCGTTTCGCAAGGAGTGGACGCCGGATGCGGCGACGATCCGACGCCTCGTCATGTGGGTGATCGTGCCGGCTCTGCTTTACATCGTCAGCTACGCCTCGACGGCGTCGCTGTCGCAATGGATCGATCTTTTCCACCGAGGCGAGGCCCTTGGCCCGGCGTCGGACTACCTTCGAGGAAAGGCGCCGTATCGCGAGGTTTTCGTGCTACATGGCTTGCTCGAGGACGGGCTGCTCGATGCCTGGCTGATGCAACTGTTCGGGAGGCATCTGGAGGTTGCGCTCGCGCGGCCGGTCGTGATCGGCTCGTTTCTGGCGCCATCGCTCTGGTTCCTCGGCGTTGCGCTGTTCGACTCGATCCCACTCGCAGCGGTCGCCGTGTCGATGGGCTCGTGGACCACCGCGGAGAACGATCGAACCTTCTTTCAGGTGGCAGTCGTGGCCCTTCTCTGGTACGGCCTGCGCGAGCGCAAGGCGTGGGCCGCGGCAGCGAGCGGGGTGTTCGTCGCGATGGCGCTCTTTTTCAGCTACGAGATCGGCCTCTATTCGGTCGCTGGCGCGCTGGCGTCGATCGCGGCGATCGGTCTGGTCACCGATCGCGGCCGGCGTTGGAGCGGACTTCCGCTCGCGCGGGCGGCGACGCTGTTCGTCTGCGCGACGATCACCGGTGCCGCGCCGTTCCTGGCGTTTCTTGCTTTGCGAGGGTCGCTGTTCGCGTTCGCCGAGACATCGTTCGTGACCATTCCGGGCATTATCGATGCCGTCTGGTCGCTGCCGTTTCCCGACCTGATCTCCGGGTTTCGCAGAGATCTGAACCTGCACACGATCGCGGACTTCATCCTCTTCGAGAAGTTCCATCTGATCCTTAGTTTCCTCACAATCGCCGTCGCCCTCGCCTACCTGATCCGCCGTCGACTGAACGGCAGGTTGGATTCGTTCGACCTCTCGCTCCTCGTCATGACCCTCTTCGCGGCGATCACGCAGCGGAGCGCATTAGGCCGCGCCGAGTTTCGCCATCAGTATTTCTCAGCGTTTCTCATCGGGCCGATGCTGGTGATGCTCGTGGCTCTGCTGCTGCGGCGCGTGCGGGTGGTGTGGCAGGAGGGTGGAGGCGGAACGCGTGCATTCGTCGTGACCGCCGCGATGTCGGCCGCGGTCCTGGTCGCCGTGCTGCTGTGGATTCCGGAGCTCGTCAATGCGCGGCTCAACGACGTGGTCCGATACCAGTCCCGCGTACGGCGCATGCTTCGCGATCCCGCCGCCGATCGCGTGCTGGATCGCATCACCGCCGTCTCGGATGCGATCGACGACATGACTGGCCCGAAAGATCCGATCTTCGATTTCTCGAACCAGCCCGCCCTCTACTTCTTCGCCGATCGGATGAACCCGACGCGCTTCTACCAGGTGCCGATTCTCTCGCCGGCCGCCTTCCAGGCCGAGACCATCGCGGCGCTCGATCGCACCAAGCCGAGGTTGATCATTGTCCGATCGCCCGAAGGATTCGATCGATTCGATGGCGTTCCGAACTCCTTGCGCGCACAGGCCGTGGCGGGCTACATCGGCGACTGCTATTCGTTCGCCAGGAACGTCCGCGGCGTCGAGCTCTGGACCCGTAAAGCGGACGCGCCGCCGTTGAACAGCCGCTCGTACCTGAGCAGAATCCGCCTGCCGTCTCCACAGGACATCAACGAGTCGGGGCGCGCGCAGCAGATCTTCCCCTCGCTCGGCAGTCTCGCCGGGATCGATGCCTATTGGCGCTCGGATCTCGTGATGCACAACCCGTTCAGAGAGCCGCTCACGGTCAATCTTCGCTACTTGTCGGAGCTGCGCAAAGCGGATCGCGAGGTCACCGTCGCGCCCGGGATGAGCGTCCAGTGGACCGATGTCATTCGCACATTGTTCGATGCGCCGGAGACCTACGGCATGCTCTGGATCGAGCACCGCGCCGATCGCGCACCGGTGTGCCGTGTCAAGATCTACGATTCCCTGCACGAATCGAAGGCAGCGGTGTACGCCCCGCTCTCGGTCGGCGATTCGGCCAATGCCGATTCGCAGGTGAAGGATCTAACTCTGGTCGGGATCGACGGCGGCGGGACGCGGCGCGTGAACGTTGGGGTCGTCAACGTCGGCGATCTCCCTGCGTCATTCCGGATCACGGCCCGCGACCGGAACGGACGCCGCATCGGCAAGGTGCTGCTGCGCGACCTTGCGGAAGACTCGCCCTATATGCTCAACGACGCCGCCACCGCCCTCGGCGTGGTGATCGACGAGGGCGTTTCAGTCCGCGTAGAGCTGAAAAGCGGGATGGCCATCGCCTATGCCAGCGTGACCGACTCCTCTACGCACGACACGCAGATCATCCCGGCGGTCCCGTCGCTGCATCCGTAAGGGTTACAATCGACGCCGTGGACCCTCGTGACATCAGGAAGTGGGCAGAGGATCAGGAAGCGGTCGCCGCCCGGCAGCTTGCCGAGATGAGGCGAAACCCTTTAACACCTGCGCAGTCGTTCCGGTACGCCATGGATCTCCTGGTATTCGACGAAATGATGAACGGCTCGCCCTTCGGACGTTACGACCCCGTCGAAGAGGCGGAAGTGCAACAGGTTCGGGAGACGTGGGCGAAGCTTCGCGCGCGTTGGCCTCGTGGCGGCTGACCAAGGAATTGGCTCTATTTCTTCGGATGCCTGGGTATCGTGTCGGTCTGGTATTGGAAGACGTCCTGTTCGCTCTTCTATGCAGGCGGCTCTTTGAAAGAGGAGAAGCTGTTACCGAGTTTGAGATCGATAGATACTTGCTTGATTCGATTGGGAGAAACAGGAGGGTCGATGACGAGGCGGCCGTCACTGATATACCGGAGAACGTCCCGCCTTGACAGAACCAAGCGATGTCACCTTCGCAATGGAGCCTACGAACGGTTCCGGAGTTACGGCATGACCGTTAGGAAGGGCCTGAAACCGTTCGTCGTCGACGTCGATGATCGTACCACGAACGTAAGTATCGCCTTCCAGGATCGCGTCACGCAGCGATTCAACGGGTACGAACCCGAGCCACTCACCGACGTCGGACCGAGTCCGCACAAGCCGCTCATCCGCAAACGGGCCCGGTTTCACCTCGCATGGAATCCAAATGAGACTGCCAACTATAGGAGTCACTCTTAAGTTCCGTTCAGAGGAAATACTATCACGTCGAGCGCGCCCAAAAGTAACTTAAGAACGTCTTGATCTTCGCTACGCCTTCCCTCGATCCAGCCTGGCCGCCGCCTTCGCCTCCAACCCGCTCAGCACGCGCTCCATCTCGCGGCATTGCATCTCGCCATCGTCCTTGCCGCGCACCTTCGGAACGTAGCGTGGCTCGCCGATCGCGACGACCACTCGCGTGAAGGGCTTGGGCACGAGCAGGCGGTCCCAGCTCCCCGCTCGCCAGGTTCGCCTGGCCGCGAAGGTGATCGGGACGATCGGCGCGCCGGTGAGCTGGGCCAGGATCACCGCTCCCGGCTTGAACTGGTGGATCGGTCCGCGCGGTCCGTCGGGAAGCGTGATCGGCGAGATTCCTTCGGTCGAGACCGCCTTGTAGAGATCGCGGAGGGCTTGGGCTCCTGTGCGCGTCGACGAACCGCGGATGATGCGAACGTCGAAGGAATCGAGGAGTTTCGCGCCAATCTCACCGTCCGCCGAGGGGCTGATGAGGAATGCCGACTTCAATCCCAGTTTCTGGAGCTCGAGCATCGTCCGGACACAGACGAATTGGTGCCCGTGCCAGTAGCAAGGGATAAAGGGCTTGTCTGATTCGACGAGGTCGAGCGCATTGCGCAGGCCGATAGTCTCGATGCGAAGCGATGCCCAGATCATCTTGACCAGCGTCCGGATTAGAGGGACTGCGCGCGTGAGCCAGCGGCGGCGCCGGGCCCGTTTGCGCGCGCGTTCGTTCGGCGGTTCGCTCGCCGGCGCAGGAGAGTCGGTATCGGGTTCGTTCATTTGAAGCGGCGATGCAAGACGCCGACGGTGTTCGGAACGTAATCCTAAGAATGCATCGCGAGGATTCTATGACAGGCGATCCACCATGCCCCGAGCGGTGCAGTGCGTGCGGCCGTTCCTTGAATATCCGCACAAGCCGGCCGGTTACGCTCGCCGTGGCTGGCGGGCGTGAAAGAGTGATCACAACATCCGCGAGGGCGAGTCTCGTCCTTGCGGCGGCGCTGCTTGCTCAATCGGTCGTGGCCGCGCCGCACCCAGGCGCGGATGCCCTGCGACGGGCGATCGACTCCTTGGCTTCAGCAGAGATTGTGCACGGGGCCGACGGCACCCTCCGCGATGCAGTGCACATTCGGTTCCAGGCTGGTGCGGACGCCGCCGATGCCATTCCTCGATTTGTTCGAGCCAACGCCGATCTCTTTCTTTCGAACGACTCCGAGGCGGACATTCGCCTCGATCGAGTCCGCGAGTCGATCGCAGGCAAGCACTATCACTTCCAGCAATTCATCGACGGGATCGAGGTGATCGGCGGGGAGCTGGTGGCCTCGGCCGGCACGGATGGAGCGGTTGTCGAGATCCACAACCGTTTGGCCAATCGTGCCGTGGCACAGCGGCTGCTCGACGGCGACGCGGCGGTCAATCGACTCGAGAGACTCTTGCCCGAGGCACGAGCGTGGGTACTTGGCGACCGGCGGGCGGTCGTCTACAACCTCGACGGAACCGCCCGCCCGGCCTGGCGCATCGTCGCCGAGCACCGGAGGCTCGAACCGTGGGCGTACGTGATCGATGCCGAGTCCGGCTCGCTTCTCGCCGCCGAGCCGCTGTTCCACACCGCGAGGGGCCGCGTGTTCGAAGTCAACCCGGTTGCGAAGCTGAACGATCCGAACCTCCGGGATCAGAACGGCGCTGCCTCCGCCGTTCCAGACGCCGCGTACAGCATCGTCGACCTACCGGACCTCCCGCAGTCGGGACCGCTGGCCGGTCCGAATGTCTCGATCACCGATCTCGAGCCACCCACGAACGTTCCGGCCGACGCGGCCCAATCGCTGCTCTTCGATCGCAGCCAGCCGCAATTCCAGGAGGTCAACGCCTACTATCACCTCGATCGCATCCAGCGATACCTGCAATCGCTCGGGTACACGGGGGCGCGCCGCATCGTCGGGTACTCGATTCCCGTCGATCCACATGCCGCGAATGGCACTGACAACTCGTACTACATCAGCGGCCTCATCGCCGGGCAGGGAGCGCTGTACTTCGGCGACGGCGGAACAGCCGACGCCGAGGATCCCGACATCATGCTGCACGAATACGGGCACGCCATTCAGGACTGGATCGCGCCCGGTTCATTCGGTGGGACACCCTCGAGCCAGGCGCAGGCGCTCGGCGAGGGTTTTGGAGACTACTGGTCGTTCTCTTCGAACTACATCGGCACGATCCCCTCGGGCCGGGATCCGTACTGCATCGCCGACTGGGATGCGCGCTGCGCCGGTGACGACCCATCGAAGAATTGCGGCTATCCGGCCGGCGCCGATTGCCTTAGGCGCGTCGACGGCACGAAGACGATGAACGACTACATCGTCAGCGACACGTTCGGGACACAGCACCAGAACGGCGAGATCTGGTCCTCGGCGCTGCGCGAGATCTTCATCAACCTGGTCCATCAGAACGGCGTCGAGCAAGGGAGACGCCTCGCGGACACGCTCATCCTCGAGGCCCATTTCGGCACGCCACCGCGGCCTGCGTTCGCGGACATGGCGCGGCGCATCCTCGACGCGGCCTCGCTCCTCGGGATCGATCGGGCGCCGATCTGTTCGGCGATGACTTTGCGGCTCATCCTCGGGCCGGGCGATTGCGATCGATCGCCCCGAGGCGAGCTCACGTGGATCCAGGGATTCGATCAGGCAGTCGCGATCCCAGACAACACGCCCAGCGGGATCGTCGCGCATACGATCGTCACAGACACGCGCACGATCGACAAACTGTATGTTCAAGTGGACATCGCCCACACCGCACGTGGCGACCTGAACATTTCGCTGACCGGCCCTGACGGAACAACGGTGGTGCTGCAGCAATCGGCATTCGAGCGCACGCCGAACATCTTCGTCACTTACGGGATCGACGCCGTGCCGGCCGAGTCGCTCGATGCCTTCCACGGAAAACCGGCAAACGGAGAGTGGAAGCTCAGCGTCGCCGATGTCCTGCCGAAGGACACCGGATCGCTGATCTCGTGGTCGCTGGTGATCAAGTACACCGGCGACGAACCGCTGACGACGCGACCGCTGTCCACAGGTCCGCGAAGACTCATCGCCGCGGCCGGTCACGTTCCGGGAGCAAACGGCACGCTCTTCGTCACCGATCTTCGTCTCTTCAATCGCGGCGACTCGGCGGCGAGCGTGATGGCGACCTTCACGCCCAGCGGCACCGACGGCACGACTCAGTTCTCAGCCGTGCAACTCTCGCTGGCGCCGCATCAAGTCGTGGCGCTCGACGATGTCGTCAACGCGACGTTCCATACCGTCGGCCTCGGAACGATCGAGCTTCAAGGCGGTGGCGACAATCTCGTCGCGACGAGCCGAACGTACAACCAGGCGCCGGGCCGGACCTTCGGACAATTCGTCCCGTCGAGCGATACGAACGATGCCACGGGAAGTAACACTCTGTACGTCTCGCAGCTCCAGAGCACGGCCGCGTTCCGCTCGAACCTCGGTGTGGCGGAAGTCTCGGGATCATCCGGCACTGTGCGAGTCAGCCTCTTCGACGCCGCTCATCATGCGCTGGCGACGAATGACTACACGATCCTGCCATGGGGCCATTTCCAAGTGAGCCTGCTCGGCGACGCGTCCGTCCCAAACGTGCCCGCCATGCGCGCCGAGGTCGCCGTTGTCGCGGGAGCCGCGCGGATCGTCGCTTACGGATCCGTCATCGACAACGGCTCGGGCGACCCAATCTACATTCCTGCACGTCTTGCGCCGCCGGAAACGAACGCCGTGATCGCCGGAGTGATCCATGCGCCCGGAGCGCTGGGGACACAATGGCGGAGCGATCTCTGGCTCACGCAGACCGGCAACTTCAGCGCGCGCGTGCTGGCGACATTGACACCTCCTGACGGGTCATCGACGCGATCGCAGGCGATCGCTGTGGGCTCCGGCGAGACGGTGCGGATCGATGACATCCTCGCGACCGGCTTTCCAGCAGCAACGTCCGGCGAATTGGCGCTCGCCTTGCCCGACGGCGTGCTCGCGACGTCGCGGACCTGGACGACGGGCGACGGCGGCTCGTTCGGGCAGTTCATTCCGTCGATTCCGGCGTCCGCCGCCGCAGGCTTGGGTCGATCGGTCGACACCATCGAGATCGCGAGCTCGACGAGCTTTCGCACCAATGCGGGATTCGCGGAGGTCAGCGGCGCGCCCGCGATCGTGCGCATCACGCTGAGCGACGCAGCCGGACGAGAGCTCGCGCATCAAGACTACGGCGTCGCGGCCTTCGGCCAGGTGCAGGTGCCGCTGGCGTCGATCTACAGCGGCATCGTGACCAATGGACGCTTGAGTTTCGCGGTGACCGGCGGCGCTGGACGCATCCTTGCGTACGCCTCGGTGATCGACAACGGTTCGGGGGATCCGATCTATGTTCCTGCGGAGTAGCAATTGTGGCGAGTCGGGCGGGTGGATGGGACGCATGGGACCGATGGGACCGATGGGACGGATATTTAAGGAATGTCCTACTTCTTTTTGCGCGGCCTCTTCGCCTTCCGCCGGAACGGTCCCGGATGCGAGATCGTCTCTTCATACGGACCGAGTCGCACTGCCTCGGAGCGGGCGATCTCGATGAATCGCTCCTGGCTTCTCACTCTCGTTTCGCCGGATGAGCGCCGTTTGTACGTACCCTCGGAGTTGAGCTTCCAGGCCTTGACGTTGTCCGCGAGGCAGTTCGCCAGGATCTCGCTCTCGAGGCGCTTTTTCAGCGGCTCAGCGAGAATCGGATACGTCAGCTCGATCCGCCTGAAAAAGTTGCGCGGCATCCAGTCGCCGCTGGAAACGTAGACCTCGGTGTCTCCGCCGTTGCGGAAGAGCATGATTCGCGAGTGCTCGAGAAAGCGGTCGACGATCGACACCACTCGGATGTTCGTGCTCAGATCCGGCACGTCCGGCACGAGGCAGCAGATGCCTCGAATGATCAGATCGACTCTCACACCGGCCTGGCTCGCTTCGTACAGCTTTTCGATCGCGGATCGATCCACGAGCGCGTTCATCTTCAGCAGAATCTGTGCGGCACGCCCTTCCTTTGCGTGCCGGATCTCGCGCTCGACCATCCGCAGCGCCCACTCGTGAAAGTCGATGGGCGAGACGATCAAGCGCTTCCACTGCCAGCCGGTGACGGCTTTGTCGAAGACATCCTGAATCGAAGCGATGCTGTAGCCGGTGAGCAGATTCATGACCTGCGACGCGTCGTCGCCGAAAGCCTCATCGGTCGTGAAGAGATCGATGTCCGTGTAAATCCGCGCCGTGTTGGCGTTGTAGTTTCCGGTCGAGAGATGGACGTAGCGGCGAAGGAGAGACCCCTCGCGCCGGATCACGAGACAGACCTTGCAATGGGTCTTGATGCCGACCAGGCCGTAGACGACCTGCACGCCTGCTTCCTCGAGGCGCCGGGCCCAGGCGATGTTCTTCGACTCGTCGAAGCGCGCCTGCAGCTCCACGATCGCCGTCACCTGCTTGCCGCGCTCGGCAGCGGACGCGAGGGCCTCGACGATCGGAGACGGCGTATCGGTGCGGTACAAGGTCATCTTGATGGCAAGGACGTCGGGATCCTCCGAGGCGGCTTGCACGAACTCCACGACCGCCGTGAAGGAATCGTACGGCCGGTGAAGCAGAAGGTCGCCGCGACGGAGGATTGAGAAGATGTCGTCGGACGTGGCGAGCTGCGGCGGAATCCGAGGATTGAACGGCGGCTCCTTGAGCGAGCCTTTGCCCAGACGCTGGTAGATCTCCATCAGATCGCTCAGCTTGAGAAAAGCCGGGGCGATGAAGATGTCGTCTTGCGTCGTTCGCGTGGCGTTGGAGAGCAGGCTGACCAGCGACTCGGAATCGCCGGCGATCTCGATCCAGACGACTTCCTTGCGTTCACGCCGGCGAAGCTCGGTCTCGACCGACTTCAGCAGATCCTGCACCTCGTCTTCCTGCAAGAGGATGTCGGCGTTGCGAATCACGCGGAACGGGATCATCTTGCGCAGCCGCAGGCCGCGGAAGAACTGCGAGAGGTGCATCTCGATGAGTGCCTCGACCGGTATGAAGCGCGGACCGCTGTCGCCGACGCTGATGAGGCGTGGAACCTGGGGCGGAATCTTGAGAAGGGAGATGTGCGGCTCGCCACGCTCGGTCTCGAGGAGGATGGCCATGTTCACGGAGCGGCTGGCCAGGAACGGGAAGGGATGCCCGGGGTCGACGGCGAGCGGCGTCAGGATCGGCGAGATGTGCTGTTCGAAGTGTTCCTTCAGCGCGGCTTGCTCTTTCTTGGACAGGTCGTCGAAGGTCTCGATGCGGATGCCGACCTTCCGCAGCTCCGGCATCAGCGTGTCGAAGCAGCGGTACATCTGGTCCATCATCGACGTGACACGGTCGCGGATGCCTTTGAGCTGCTGCTTCGGCGTCATGCCGTCAGGCGAGCGCTCCTGAATCTTGGTGGTCACAAGGTCGCGGATGGCGCCCACACGCACCATCAGGAATTCGTCGAGGTTGTTCGCGGCGATGCTGAGGAATTTGACGCGCTCCAGCAGCGGCACGTCGGGATCCTCGGCCTCGGCCAGCACGCGCCGGTTGAACTCGATCCAACTGAACTCGCGATTGAACAGCCGCACAGGCAGCGCAGGTACCGCAATCGGCGGCATCTTGACGGTGCCCGGCGAGGTCAGCGGCGCAATTGCGTCGCCAGGCAAGGAGATCTCGCGATTGGCGTCGGCGTTCATACGGGGAGGCGAAGCATATAACGTCCCCAAAAAGGGCGGTAGGGGCCGACGGCCGGCCGCCTACGTGGGCAAGCGCGGACTTGTATGAATCGTCGAGTGATCCATTGAAAACGCTGGAGTTGTCGCGATGCAGCCTACTTGCTTCTGCGAGTTGATCGCCATTGCACTTTACGCGGAATTTACCTCCGCTTCCTCCACCGTACACACCTCACCGATAGAGTCGCCGTGTCGCTGAGCCAGCGACCAGAACAGTTCTGCATGACGGTAACCACGACCTTCGAGTCTCAACCCTTCAGCCTTGCTCCGCCGAGGCAGGCGGCTGCAGTCGCGCCCGAAACGAAGATCGTGGTCCGCGATTTCGATTTCTACTATGGCGAGGCCAAGACCCTGCATGGAATCAACCTCGACATCTCCGAGAACCGGGTAACCGCGTTGATCGGACCGTCGGGTTGCGGGAAATCGACGTTTCTCCGCTCCATCAACCGGATGAACGACATCATCCCCGGCGTTCGCGCATCGGGGTTGATCACCATCGACGGAGACGATGTCTATGGGCCCGGGATGGACGTTGTGACTCTCCGGCGGCGCGTCGGAATGGTGTTCCAGAAGTCGAACCCGTTCCCGAAGTCGATCTATGACAACGTGGCTTACGGCCTGCGAATCGGCGGGCTCCGCGACAAGCGCAAGCTGGACGGAATCATCGAGCGTTCGCTTCGCCGCTCAGCGCTATGGGAGGAAGTGAAAGACCGGCTCCACGCCAGCGCCATGGCGCTCTCGGGCGGCCAGCAGCAGCGGCTCTGCATCGCGCGAGCCCTGGCCGTCGACCCCGAGGTCCTGCTCATGGACGAGCCGGCCTCCGCGCTCGACCCCATCGCGACCCAGAAGATCGAAGAGCTGATCTGGGAGCTGAAGGAGAGCTATACCATCGTCATCGTCACCCACAACATGCAGCAGGCCGCGCGCGTCTCCGACCGGACGGCGTTCTTCATGCTCGGCCGTCTGATCGAGGCCGACGAGACGAAAAGGATCTTCACTACTCCGGCCCAGAAAATGACCGAGGACTACATCACCGGCAGGTTCGGATAGAGTGGTCAGTGGCCCGTGGTCAGGAGAACGAGAAGGACTGCCCTGGTTGTCTCAGGAGCTTCCGTGCTGCCGCGCCGTTCTCCTGACCACTGACGACTGAGGGCGGCTCACCCGAGATACCAAATGCAACGACATTTCGACCGCGACATCGAGCACCTCAAAGACCTCCTGCTCCGGATGGGAGCAATGGTGGAGGATGCCATCAACCTCTCCATTCGCGCGCTCCTCGAGCGCGACACGAGCATCGCCGAGCAGGTCATCGTCAACGACCGCCAGGTCGATCAGATGGAGCTCGAGATCGACGATCACACCGTGGAGCTGATTGCGAAGATGCAACCCGCGGCAGTCGATCTCCGATTCGTAGCCACGGCCATGAAGATCACGCCCGAGCTGGAGCGAATTGCCGATCTGGCCCAGGATGTTTGCGAGCGGGCCATCGAGCTCAATCGCGAACCGCAGCTCAAACCGCTGATCGACATCCCGCGTCTCGCACACATGGCCCAGGAGATGGTGCGCCAGTCGCTCGATGCCTTCGTCCGCGGCGATGCCGTTCTGGCCAGGGAAGTGATCGCCCGCGACGACGAGGTCGACCTCTTGACCGAGCAGTCGTTCCGCGAGCTCCTGACCTACATGCTGGAGGACTCGCGTAACATCTCCAGGGCGATCCGTCTGACCTTCATCGGCAAGTATTTCGAGCGCATGGCCGATGGAGCGACGAACATCTGCGAGATGGTGGTCTTTCTCGTGGAAGGGAAAGTGATCAAGCACCAGCAATGACGCGCCGGCCTTCTTCGAGCGGAGATCCTCAACGCCCTGCGATCCGTGTCGCACTCATCGAGGACGACGCCGACCTCTCGTTCACGATCCGCCTCAATCTCGAGCGCGAGGGCTATCTGGTCTCGAGTTTCGCGAACGGCCAGGAAGGCCTCCTAGGCGTGGAGCAGGGAGGGTTCGATTTCCTGATCCTCGACCTCAACCTTCCCGACCTCGATGGTTTCACCATATGCCGTGAGCTGCGACGCCGCCAGACGACGGCCTCGCTGCCGATTCTCATCCTCACTGCGCGCTCCGCCGAGCACGACCGCATCATGGGCCTCGAGCTCGGGGCGGACGACTATCTGGTCAAGCCGTTCAGCGTGCGCGAGCTGCTGGCCCGCGTGGCCGCGATCCTCCGCCGGGCACGCGGCACCGAGGCCGACGCCGCGGTCTACGACGACGGCCACCTCCGCATCGACGGCAAGACCCTCCGAGTCTTCGTGGAAGGCGACGAAGTGCGACTGGCGAAAAAAGAGCTGGAGCTGCTCTGGATGCTCGTGCGCAATCGCCCGGCCGTCGTCTCACGCGACCGGATTCTCTCGGAAGTGTGGCAAGTGGCTGAAGACGTCGAGACTCGCACTGTCGACGCCCACATCAGGAACCTCCGCAAGAAGATCGGCAAGGATCGCATCCGGACGGTCATCGGATACGGCTATCAATTCGAGACCGGAGAAGCGGTCGAGCAGTGACTGGCGTCGCCGGCCGCCGGACCGCGCGGGCCTCACGTTGTAACTGCTTCGCGTTCACCCAGCGCGGAGATACTCGCGAGAATCGCCGCTCGCGATTCGGACCGATCAGACGGATCGGACCAATCGGTCATGATCCTCGGACAAGATTCCGCGCTACCCTGGCCACTGACCACTGAACCATGCACCCGCTGCGCGTTCTTCTCTTTGTCTCGCTCGGCATCGCGGCTGCGATCGCGGTGGCGTTCTGGTCGCTCCTGATGCGGGCCTCGGCAGCGCGTGCGATTCCGGCGGTGCTCGAGGACGAGGCGGTGCTCATCGCCGCCGCCGTTTTCATCGCGTTTCTCGTGCCATGGCTCGGCGTCTTCGCGTGGGCCGTGCGGAGGGCGTCCGACCTCGATCTCTTGACGGATCGCGCGAGGCTAATCGCCGAGGGTCACTACGAGGAGCTCGTTGGAGACAGGGTCTACCACGGAGAGCTCGACGACCTCGGGCGCGCGATCGAGGAGCTTCGGGCGATGCTCGTTCGGGAGAGGGAGTCGTTCAACGAGCAGCGGGCCACGATGACCCAGATCGTGGCCTCGCTCGGCGAGGGCCTTCTCGGCCTCAGCCCCCGAGGGAAAGTCGTCTTCGCCAACGAACGCGTATCGGAACTGTTTGGCAACCACGGCCCGATCGTCGGCAAATCGTTCCTGGAGGTCGTTCGCAGCGGCGCGCTGGCCTCGGCGTTCGACCGCGCACTTCGCGGCGTTTCCTCCTCCGAGCGAACCGCAATTGGATCCCATAGCAGCGAGCGGCAGATCGAGATCCGTGTCTTTCCCGTCGCGGCCTCCACGGAGATCGCGGCCGTTGCCCTCTTCATCGACATGACCCAGATCGAGCAACTGCAGCGAATTCGAAAGGCCTTCCTCGACGACTTCTCGCATGAGGTGCGAACGCCGCTCGCCGGCCTCCGCTCGGCCGCCGAATCGTTCGAGGAGGGCGAGCTGACGCTGGAGCAGGAGGATCAGCTTCGCAAGATCATGCTCCGACAGCTCTCCCGGATCGAGCGGCTGGTCAAGGACCTCTCGGAGCTGAATCGCATCGAGTCTGGCGAGTTGGTTCTTCAACGCCGTCCCGTCGACGTGTTCGAGCTCCTCGCTGATTTGTGCGATGAGTTTCGGAAGCAGCTCGCTGAGACGGACGTGCGCGTCACGCTCCGCGGCGAGCCCTCGATTGCCTCCGTCGATCCCGACCGCGCCCAGCAGATCTTCGCCAACCTGCTCGACAACGCCGTCAAACATGGCGGTGGGCGAGGGGAGATCCTGGTCGAAGTCGGCCAGGAGGATGGCGAGACCGTGGTCAAGATCTCGGATGAAGGAGAGGGAATCCCGCCACAGGAGACCGAGAGGATCTTTAACCGTTTCTATCGCGTCGATAAGAGCCGGTCGCAGAACGTCCCCGGCGTCGGCCTCGGGCTGGCTATCGCTAAACACTTGGTACTGTTGCACCTTGGCGCTATTCGGGCCTATAACCGCGCCACCGGCGGAGCGACGTTCGAGGTCCGGCTTCCGAGAGAATGAGCTCGCCACGAGCGACTCGAGAAATCCTGTTGACCCCTTCTGATAGAATCGCGCGCCGCTAGAGGTCAATCCGTGTCGAGATTCCGTCTGATTCCGAGAGAAGAGAAGTTCTACGCCGATTTCGTGGCCATGGCGGAGCAACTGCGCATCGGTGCGCGCCTCCTCGAGGAGATGCTCGCCACCGATCCGCCGAACGCTGACCTCGCTCACGAGATCAAGGAAGTCGAGCACAAGTGCGACTTCCTCACGCACGAGATCATCCAGCGGCTGAACAAGACCTTCGTCACGCCGATCGACCGGGAAGACATCCACTCTCTCGCCCGCTCGCTCGACGATGTGATGGACGCCATCGACGACACGGCCGCGCTGCTTCCGCTCTACCACATCGAGACCATCCGCAGCGGAGCCCGCGAGCTTAGCCGGATCATCTCTTCCTCGGCCGATGAAGTGCGGCTGGCCGTGGAGGCGCTGGAGGGACGGCGGGGCGTGCTCGAGCACGGCGTCGAGATCAACCGGCTCGAGAACGAAGCCGACCGGGTCCACCATCGGGCCGTCGGACAGCTCTTCGACGAGGAGCGCGATCCGATGCTGGTGATGAAGTGGAAGGAGATCTTCGATCTGCTCGAGGATGCAACCGATCGCTGTGAGGACGTGGCCAATCTCCTGGAAAACGTCGTGGTGAAACACAGTTGACGCGATGCAGACGCTGATCGTCATCGCGCTGGTCGCCGTCGCGCTGTCGTTCGATTACATCAACGGCTTCCACGACGCCGCGAACTCGATCGCCACCGTGGTCTCGACGCGTGTGCTTTCCCCGGGTCAAGCCGTGGTTTGGGCCGCCTTCTTCAATTTCGTGGCGGCGTTCACGTTCGGTACTGCGGTAGCCAAGACCATCGGCAGCGGGATGATCGATCTCTCGGCGGTGACCTTCGGCGTGATCTTCGCGGCGCTCGTCGGCGCAATCGTCTGGGACCTCATCACCTGGTACTTCGGACTGCCAACGAGCTCGTCGCACGCGCTGATCGGCGGCTACGCGGGCGCGGCGATCGCGAACGCCGGAATCGGCTCAATCATCCCGGGCGGATGGACGAAGACGCTGACTTACATCGTCCTCGCTCCGCTGATCGGCCTCGTTCTCGCCTTCGGGATCGCGGTGGCGACGTTCTGGATCTTCCGCAAGACGACTCCCCGCCGCGTCGACCGCCTGTTCCGCAGACTCCAGCTCCTTTCCGCGGCCGCATACAGTCTCGGCCACGGAACGAACGACGCGCAGAAGACGATGGGAATCATCGCCAGCGTGCTGTTCACGGCCGGCTACCTCAAGGCTTTCACAATCCCAATATGGGTTGTCCTGGCAGCGCACTCGGCGATCGCTCTGGGCACGCTGAGCGGAGGCTGGCGCATCATTCACACGATGGGATCGAAGATCACCCGGCTCCAACCCGTGGGCGGCTTTGCCGCCGAGACTGCCGGCGCGGTCACGCTGTTCATCGCCAGCTCGTTCGGCATTCCGGTCTCGACCACGCACACCATCACCGGCGCGATTGTCGGGGTCGGCGCCACGCGAAGGCTCTCGGCCGTGCGCTGGGGTATCGCCGGCCGCATCGTCTGGGCCTGGATTCTCACGATTCCGATGGCCGGTCTGATCGGCGCGGCGACGTTTTGGATTGTGCGGCTGGGTGGGGCTAAGTAGGCCGTCTGACGTCTGCGAGACCAGACCAAGCTATCGTTTGCTCGTCAACGCCTTCCAAGCGTTCGGATCCGCTCGGATCTCAGTTGTGCCTCAGAAGACCCTGGCCAACGAAAATGCCACAAGTAACCCGACGGACGCGGCGATGGCGAGCCTCTCGATGACTTTCAGTATGTAGCCGCTCTTGAGGCGCACGGGGAAAACATCGTGCTTCTGTGTCGCCTCCGTTGCGTGGGATCGAGACTTCGCCGCAAACCTAGCCGCGACGGGATCGGAGACCCACACGAAGAGCAAGAGGAACGCAAGCGTGCAGCCAACGCCGATCGGAACGAAGGCGGGATCAGGAGAGTTATGCAGAGCCACCGCCGCCACTTGTCCGCTGACAAGAGCAGTGACGATCACGACCAGCTTCCGTCGCTTGTCTCCGAAAAAGAATCGTTCGGCTCGGTCAAGCATCTTTGATGGCCTTCAGTCGCTTCTTCACGTCGATTGCTGCGATCAAAACGATCTCGATGACCAGAAGAATCCCTAACGTGCAACATAGTACGACGAAGACGTAGCCGTCCCAAGCCTCCACAGCTTTCTTCAAACGCTCGCTCAACAGCGGCGTGCCCAGCAAGATCCAGGTACCGACCAGGTAGAAACCGGCTACGAACAGATACAGGATTGCATGGCTGGCGATGGTGATGAAGTGGTCCCGGACGCGCTCCCAGATTTCCCCGAGCCAGAATCGGTGCCGACTCGGCGAGGACTGCTCAGGCGCATGCTTGTTCGACGCCTTCGTTCGCCTGTGATCTCTCGTTGCCACCGTAACCGGAGTGTCTGATCCGCAGCTCGTCCCTACCCTCCGCCTTCAGAATTTTTC